>NZ_JBEDYP020000003.1:0-90884 GCF_040117685.2 Gracilimonas sp. BCB1
TCATGTAAATATTCCCAAGTGTCACCGTCTATTTTATTTATTAGAATGCCAAATCTATTGTCGGGAAGTGAAATGGCTAGGAAGCTCGGGTTTCCTTTGATCTTTGACTAAGCCATCTTGATGAATCAGCTTATTAATTTAGCTGCTTGCCAAACAAACCATGATTAACGGACAAGCCTCCTTTCATGGAAATCATTCAACATCAAAAATATCTAAATATGGAAATCGATCTATTTTCAATTGTGGTCGTAATTATCGCGTTTTCGCTTTTTAATCCCTATTGTAATTGATAAAAGTGAAGAGCAATAAAGACGATTCGCAAGAAACAAACTAAGAATTTGGGCAATGTGTTGGGGCTTTTTATTTGTTAATTTGCTTTTCATCAACTTCTTGCGGAAAAACCATACAAGAAGCAGCGCAAGCCCCCATTGAACACAGAGCGCGATCACCGAAAATGGACTTAACGGATTATACCATGTATCCGGTGCATAAGGTGTGGCAGAGAGATACATCCACCAGCCTAGAAGACTACTTCGATCGGCACCACATATTTAATGATAATCACCACAACAAGGTAACGGAACGCTCTTCCGTATTAATAAGCTCATCCCGGAATTTCTGAGTTCCATACTTGATAACGGCATAGGAAATGAGTGCACACGGAGCTCATTAGTCTCATCCCCCATACAAAATCCTGATTAGCAAAGATGGTGAAGTTCAGTGCTGAAGGATTTGAACCCAAAACCGGTTGCACATATAATAAGTGTGGCTCGTTTACGATTAGCTCCCATATCCACAAAATACTTTTACAGCCAGTTCAATTCATGGAAATCAGGGGAACTGAATGCCGCAAAGCTAATTGAAGGAACAAACGGCAAATTCACCCCGCCTCCCGATGGTCGGAAACAGCTGAGGGATTCCAGATAAAGGTAAGCCCGGTGGAAGCCGGTCCAGGTTTTCATCACTTCCAGAATCTACCGCTTCCCATCTGTGGGCTCAAGCCGCCAAACACGGTTGAAAGTTACCATGGCGGCGAGACGAAAAACCATGTTATTCCCGATGCCGGTCTGGAATGCAGTAATGGTAACATCATCGGCTTGTGTATATATGCAGCATAGGTCAAAAATCCAGCTCCCCGCCACAGGCATTTTGCGTAGAAGCCTCAGTTTCCGGCTTCAATGTTGACCAATCCGGCGAACAGGTACTCAATTCCAGTTTCCCGCTGCCTTCAAGTGAGCGCTTTGAACAGGGAAACGATTAGTACCAGCAAATAGGTGTTTATACCTTGTTTACTTTCTTATTTGAAGAAATACCTTTAATAACGATGAACCCTCCCACACTCATCACAAATGCGTGTGCAATCAACGGCCAGTTTGAACCTGGAAACCATCCCATATGGCATTGGCCTGCTAGGCTTGGCGGGCAAGGCTTTGGTGATGCTGGTTATTAAATAATAGAGACACCATCGGCAACCACTGTAAGTAAAATATTATGGCCGGTGGCTACAAAACCAACATGTTTGTCGGTTTTGTAGCCACGGCCATCAACGTTTACTAACAGTGTGGTTGCCGGATGGTGTCTCTACTATTTAATAACCAGCATCACCGAAGCCTTGCCCGCCAACCTGCAGCAGGCCAATGCCATATGGGATGGTTTCCAGGGTTCGAACTGGCCGTTGATTGCACACGCATTTGTGATGAGTGTGGAGTGGTTCATCGTTATTAAAGGTATTTCTTCAATAGAGAAAGTAAACAAGGTATTGATTCCTTCCCTGTTGCTGGTACTAATCGTTTCCCTGTTCAAAGCACTTTCACTTGAAGGCAGCGGACTTGGAATTGAGTACCTGTTCACCCCGGATTGGTCAACATTGAAGAAGCCGGAAATATGGCTTGAGGCTCTTACGCAAAATGCCTGGGATACCGGGGCGGCCTGGGGACTGATTTTGACCTATGCTGCATATATGCGCAAGACCGATGATGTTACCATTACTGCGTTCCAGACCGGCATCGGGAATGACATGGTTTCGTTGCTGGCCGCCATCATCATTTTCTCAACCGTGTTTGGCACTTTGAGCCCACAGATGGGAAGCGGTGAGATTCTGGAAGTGATGAAAACCTCCGGACCGGCTTCCACCGGGCTTACCTTTATCTGGATGCCTCAGCTGTTTGCAACCATGGGAGGCGGTGGAATATTTGCCATTTTGTTTTTCCTTGGATTGACTTTTGCGGCATTCAGTTCCCTGATTTCCATGATTGAACTGGCTGTAAAAGTATTTGTGGATATGGGAGCTAATCGTAAACGAGCCACACTTATTATATGTGCAACCGGTTTTGGGTTTGGAATTCCTTCAGCACTGAACCTCACCATCTTTGCTAATCAGGATTTTGTATGGGGGATAGGACTGATGGTTTCCGGTGCACTCATTTCCTATGCCGTTATCAAGTATGGAACTCAGAAATTCCGGGATGAGCTTATTAATACGGAAGAGCGTTCCGCTACCTTAGGCTCCTGGTGGGAGATTATCATTAAATATGTGGTGCCGATCGAAGTGGTTACGTTGCTGGGCTGGTGGATGTATCTCTCTGCCACTACCTATGCACCGGATACATGGTATAATCCGTTAAGTCCATTTTCGGTGATGACAGTTGTGCTTCAATGGGGGCTTGCGCTGCTTCTTGTATGGTTTTTCCGCAAGAAGTTGATGAAAAGCAATTAACAAATAAAAAGCCCCGACACATTGCCGGGGCTTAATTCTTAGTTTGTTTCTTGCGAATCGTTCTTTTTATTGCTCTTCACTTTATCGATTACAATAGGGATTAAAAAAAGCGAGAACGCAATAATTACGACCACAATTGAAAATAGATCGATTTCCATCTTGAGATATTTTTGATGTTAAATAATTTCCATGAAAGGAGGCTTGTCCGTTAATCATGGTTTGTTTGGCAAGCAGCTTAATTAATAAGCTGATTCATCAAGATGGCTTATAGAAAAGAGTGGAAGGGAAACAGGAGCTTCCTGGCCGTTTGGCTTCCAACAATGAGTTTTGAGCATTCTAAATAAATAGAATCGGGCGTAACTCCGGATGTATTTTTACATGGTGGGCAATAGAGTGATGCGGGTTCTTCTTCCGCGCTTGATTCTGTAAGTCTCTCCCTGTAGTTAACATTGTGTTCTCCCGATGTGGGGGAAGAAAGAGAGAGCAGCGTGTCCGAATAACCAGGTATTCTCAAACTCAATACTCTTGGTTTGTTTTATTTCTGCCTCGGGAGGGGAATGGGGTGTAGCGGCAAGGATTTGATTAATCCCGCTGTTGAGCAGTACCGCTAATAAAAGAAGCAAAAATTTCATGCCCAAATATACATCAAATTATCCGGAGAATTAGCATGAAAGAAGGGGACTCACCTTCAGGCCCTATAAATCATAGCCAACTTCCGACTCTCTGATCGGAATCCAAACTTCCTCTTCTGCTTCGGGGTCGGTGGGATCGTAGTCGTCTTTCATGACCTCAAAATGAGGACGTTTATCCAGTTCGTAGAAGGTGCCCGGCAGCCATTCAGCGTGAATGTATTGGCTGGTTTTTGGAAAGTCGGAAGGCAGTCCTTTATGGATAAACACAGCATATTTACCACCGGCCAGTGTATAATTCTCCATTCCGTTGTTCAAAGTTCCAAAGTCATTGACCTCCACGGCAGCCCATTTCTCGAAAGGTGTTTCAGGGGTGAAGCCTTCAGAACTCAAATCGTCATCAAAAACCTGGACAGAGTATAAGCCAGAGCCTGTTGTGTTTTCGATTTGGTGCACATGGGGATGAAATGACTTCCACAACTCACGGGTCTGATCCTGCGACAGAGAAGTGCGAATGCGTTTTCCCACAAGTTTTATATCCGAGATGGTGACAATACGGGGTTCCTGCATAGCATTATTATTTTGGGGTGAGAGAGGAGGTGAATGACAAACAGGTATCCAGCCAGGTTTTTAAATCTTGATCTTCTTGCAACCCTTCTGGTAAAACATAGATCATACCTTTCATGGGCCGGCCGGTAAAATCCATTTTGATGGCATGGGGTTTGGTAAGACACTCTTCGTATTGGTCGGGACCTATTCTGGCCATAAGCTTATCGTTAACAATGCCAATCGTCATATGACCGGAAACCATGAAGCAGAGTCCGCCAAACATTTTCTTTTCAACTACATTGTCCCGGTTTTGCAGCAGGTTCCTAACTCGTTCCGCCAATCCCTCATCAAAAGCCATGTTCTTTTCATAAATTACTAACCTGATGGAATTAGCGGAATTAATTTCTCAGAAACAAGCGTCAATAGCTGGCTCTTAAACAGTGCATCTATTCCTGAAAGCTACTCATGGATGAGTTTCAGACCGATAATACCGATGAGTATCAGGCTGATAAAGAAGAACCTGGCAGCAGTGGCGGGTTCGTCAAATAAATAAATGCCGAGAATAACGGTGCCAATTGCCCCGATGCCGGTCCATACAGTGTAAGCTGTACCGATGGGTAAATTTTTTAAAGCAAAGCCTAAGAGGGTAATGCTAATAAGCATGGAAACTCCGGTAAAAATAGAAGGCCAAAACCTGGTAAAGCCTTCGGTGTACTTAAGTCCAATTGCCCATCCTATTTCAAATAAACCGGCAACCAATAAATAAATCCAGGACATGTATATCAAATGTTTGCTGAGGCCGTCCTCATTGTGGAAAAGAGCGGTAAGGTCGTCCTTACTTCCTGTATAGAATTAAAGATACCCGGTTCAGTATGGATGTACAATTGAGGAAGAAGATTTTTGATTAAAAAAATTTGGATTCAATGGTGCTGAGTCCTGTTACCATAAGTAATACCATTAAGAGTGTTTACGGAAAATCGATCCCGGTAGGTTGTGGGGGTTAATCCAGTAAAACGCTTAAAAAGTTTGCGAAAGAAGTTCACATCTTCATAGCCAACTTCCCGGCAAACCTCCCGGACGGTTTTCAAGTCATTTTCAAGTAAATGCCTGGCTGCTTTAATTCGCAATCGTTGTACATAATTGATAGGAGTTTCACCTGTGGCTGCTTTAAAGCGACGCATAAAATTACGTTGACTCATGTTAGCACGGGAAGCTAAATCAGCTACCTTGATATTTTCTGCATAACTTTTGAAAAGCCATTGCTGCAAGTCTCGAATCTCATCATCTTCATGATTAATTTGTGGAGTTTCGGCGGTATAACCGGCTTGCCAAACACGGGGCGTTCTTACTAAAAGGGCTCTTGCCGTTTGCATTGCTACCTGATGGCCACAATATTTCTCCACTAAATACAAGCATAAATCTACTCCGCTGTACACTCCGCCACTACAGAAAACCCGGTCATTTTCTGTTATATACCGTTCGGGTTGCCAATCCACCTTTGGGTAACGTTTTCTGCATTCATCTACCAGCGCCCAATGTGTAGTGGCCGGTCGTCCATCTAAAAGTTTTGCCTCAGCAAGTTGAACTACGCCCGAGCAGACACCGGCTATTGAGGTGCCATTCTCATAGGCTTTTTGAAGGAGGGAAGGGAGTTGAGCATTTCGCCGGCACTCTGTATCAAGGTCGCCACCGCCTGCGGAAACAACCATTAGGTCCGGGGAGTCTATTTCATCTACAGAATACTCAGGATCTAACTTCAGGGTCGACAACGTTTGAACACTTTCGCCGGTCAATGAAGCTGTCCTGACATTGAATTTTCGTTTCCCCTCTTTGCCCTGTAAGTTTTCATACAGGAAACCGGCACTACTGAGTATTTCTACCGGTGTAACGGCTGTTGATGGGGTTCCGCCTTCAAGAAAAATAACTGCGACATCAAGCATATAGTCAGGTTTGGCAAAATCACCCTGCTAATAAGTCAACTCTGCCTCTTTTCTAAATTCTGATGAACACTCATATTAGACATATGAACATGAATCATCAAACATAAACACGAAGAAGACCATGCCAAAATATGTAATAAAGCGCGACATACCCGGAATTGGAAGCATGAATAAAGAAGAATTGCAAGAAGTAGCCATAAACTCAAATAGGGTGTTGAATGAGCTTGGCCCTGATATACAATGGCTTCATAGCTATGTTAGAGAAAATGGGACCCATTGTGTCTATATTGCCAGGAATGAAGAAATCATCCATGAACATGCTGAAAAAAGCGGAGCATCCGTGGTTGAAATTACAAAGGTTGAAACCATGATCGATCCTACAAACGAAGAGGATTAGCAGGTATCATCTGATATGGCTTCATTCCGTGAAGTTCCGGTATTACATTACGAAAGCAGCCGGTCACAGCCTTTTCTGCCAATAACCTACATCCAGCCATTGGCCGAATTTGAAACCGATTTCTTTGAAGTGAGCCACTTTCGTCATGCCGAACTTTTCGTGGAGGGCAATGCTGGCATCATTCGGTAAGGTGATTCCGCCAATGGCAAGATGAATGTTTTTCTTTTGAAGTTCGGTGAATAAAGCCTGATAGAGTTTGGTTCCCCAGCCTTGTCCCTGCTTTTGATAATCTACGTAAACAGAAATCTCCACCGAATGCCGGTATGCAGAACGCTCTTTCCATTTGGTGGCATAGGCATAACCCATAATCTCTTTTTCTACTTCAGCCACCAGCCAGGGGAGTCCGGTAGATTCTACTTTCGATATGCGGGTTTGAATATCATCAGGAGTGATTTCTTCTTCCTCGAAAGTGACGGTTGTCTCCCGGATGTAGTAATTGTAGATACGGGTGATGTCGGGGATGTCTTTGGGCTGAATGGGGCGGATCATCATTACTTTTCAATTTCCGAGGTGTTTAACTTTCGTTTCCTCACTTAAATCAAAAAAACGGGCGGCGTTATCATACAAAATGCCACGTCGTTGTTTATCAGATAAAAAATCCAGTTCATTCAGGCGTTTGAGGATCAACCCGTAAGGAAGGTTGTCCGAACCAAACATCAGGCGGTCTTCAAGCCCGGCATCAATAAAACTTTTCAGGAGACGGGCATGAAGTTCTGCTGGCATTACACTATTCAGAATACTCATATCGGCATACACGTTTGGGTATGCTTTCATTAGCTGAATAGCCTGATCATGAAAATTAATTTCACCACCATGCATCAGCCAAATTTTAAGGTCCGGATATTTATCCAACACCGGTTTGAGCAGGAGAGGATTTCCCATTTCTTCCTTAAAATTCGGGCAGCAACCTTCCATTCGAGACTGTGGTGGAGGACCATGCCCGGCATGTACTCCCACCGGTATGGAGAGTTCCGCAGCAAGTTTAAAATAAGGATCCAGTTGTTTGTCAGCAGGTGAAATTCCATAGTAAACATACAGCATTTCTCCCAGGGCACTCATTCTTCCGTCTTCATATTCCGTTCGTAACCAATCCAAGTCCGGCCAGCCATTATTTTCTGGAAAGCAGGGATACATTCTCGGATACATTCCATCGGTACAGGGAAAGGAAGGTCCGATCTTAAATTTATGCGGCGCACTCGCTTTCCATGCTACTGCAAGCTCCCGATCGGCTCCTGATAACACAGCCAACACTACATGATGGTCCTCCATCTGTTGAAGCACTTTTTCCACAGAGGCCGCATTTTCGTTTGTGGCATGCAGGTGAACATCGATGATGGGAATACGTTGAGCGGATTGTTTCTGAGCAAATGTAATAGTAGATAAGCAAAGCAAGAAAATAGAAAAACCGAATGTTTTAGTAGTCATTGTGTTATTCCTGTTATTGAATACCCGGTGTATAATTTAGTGTCACTGAAGTAGCAAAATTAAATCTTTAGAAACAAGAGGGCAGGCTCTACGCTCAGATGCATCCAAGCTGGATTATGGTTAACATAGGTCGCATGAAAGAAGGAAATCCAAAACGCACCAAGAAACCCTGGCCGACCAAAGGTGCCATGACACAGGTGTATGAAAAGAACCTTTGGGGAGGTGGGGATACAGATTTCTATTCCGGCAGCGGCTCACACCATCCGGAATTGGTCGATCCTTATGTTGAGGCGGTAACTTCTTTTCTGCGTTCTTTTGATGAACCGTTGGTGGTTTGTGATCTGGGCTGCGGGGATTTCAATGTGGGAATGGAACTGGTCAGGTATGCTGATAAATACATTGCGGTGGATATAGTACCTGAACTCATTGAACGTAACAAAGAGACTTTCACAGCAGATAACCTGGAATTCCGGTCTCTTGATATTGCAGAAGACAGCTGGCCTGCGGGTGATTGTGTAATCCTAAGGCAGGTACTTCAACACCTGTCGAATGCAGAGATTCAGTGTATTGTGAGTAAGCTGTATAACTATGAGTATATCATTTTAACCGAGCACCTGCCCGAAGGCGATTTTGAACCTAACAGAGATATCATATCCGGACAGGGAACGAGACTCAAAAAGAATAGCGGGGTGGATTTGCTGGAGCCGCCGTTTGATCTTAAGGTAAAAAAGCAAGAGCAATGGCTTACAATTCCTGCAAAGGAATGGGGCGGGGATGTGGTGACTACGCTTTTCAGAGTGTAGGCTGGTGCTCATCCGGGCAACGTAAAGGGGAAAGAGTCATCCTGAGAATACCTCCGAAGGATCCGGGCCATGGACCATTTGGTAATCATTTCATGGCTAAGGTTCTTTGCTATCGCCAGCTTTTGCACGGTGGACCGGGTGGTCCGCTTTAGCATTCCCAACAGGGTTATTGGGAATGAGGGGAATAATTTCTTGTAAGCAAGCCCGGATTGTCACAGATTCCTATTGTTATGCCGGCCTTGTTAGGTAGGTGTTTTAACCTGTTGACTTTCCAAATAGATCATAGGATAAAACAAAGAATAGGATATTGAGAGCCATGATGAGCAATGCTATCAATATTGAGTAGAACCTGAATTTATCCCACAACGATCTTATATAAATGATGAAAAGCACAGGATAGATCAATAGCAGATCGACCCTGATATTGCCTTCGGTATTTGCCTCCCAAATCCAATAGAGTATTGTGCAAATTATAGGAAGGATGAGGTTCTTATGGGATGGAAGTTCATTCTGCTTGTTATTCACGGTGTCCTGTAAATCGTTGAGAGCTTTTTGCGGATGAAAAGTACACCTGGGAAGTATGACATGTCTGTAATCCCATTGCGGGAATTATTGTGTAGCAGAAATAGTGAAATTAATCAGTTAAAGCAAGAGTATAGAGCAAGAGCAAGATTCATCTTGGGGATATTTCCAAAGGATCCGGAGCATGGAGCATTCGGTAATCATTTCATGGCTAAGGTTCTTTGCTATCGCCAGCTTTTGCACGGCGGACCGGGTGGCCCGCTTTAGCATTCCCAACAGGGTTGTTGGGAATGAGGGGAAACAGCGGCCAAGTCAGCATTGAAACCGTTGTTATAGCCCGATTTACTGTTTTATAATCTCCCAAAACCCTCGTGGTGAAATTATCCTGATTTGCGTGATGTCTTTTGAAAGAACCAATAGATCTTTATCACCTGTAACCAAAATATCAGCTTTTGCACTCAATGCTGATTCCAATACCCATCGATCATCTTCGTCTCTTACTTTTACTTCAGAAGGCTTATCAGGAATTGGTTCTATTTGTTGTTTTCGAAGAAATAAAAGGGTCTTAGAAACTTTATTATGTGGTACGTTGAGTTTATTAATCAATACCCGTTCCAATTCATTTAAAACAATTTCTCCAGTTATTAATTGGTGGTCTGCAAGAATAACTTCAAGAAGGTCGGCACATAATCCTCTTGCGGTGAACGCACTTACCAAAACGTTTGTATCAGTAAAAATTTTCATGAAACTTCACGAAAAACATCTTCATCGGTGAGCCATCCTTGAGCTTCACCGTAGGGTAAAAGTTGTTTGCGTAGTTCCTGAAAAGACTCAATTGATAATTGGCGTTTTAAAGCTTGCCGGACCAGCTCACTCTTTGAACGTCCGGATTTTTTCGATGATTCTTCAAGAAGTTGTTCCAATTCTTTGTCAATTCGAATAGTAAGAGTAGTGTCCATAAGAGCAGTGTTATTTAAATGTTTTACAATGTAACACAACTTTAACGAACGGGCAATTTATTTATTTGGAAGGGTTATAATGACCTTGCGCATAACGGGCACGGGGATTCTGATTTCTTTTGAAGTAGCAAAATTAATTTCTGGCAATCAAGTTTCCATCGAATCCCGTCCTGCCTGTCCCGAACATTCGGGGCGTCCGATTTAAAACGCTTTGATCTTTCCAAAAAGGACGTCCTCACGTAGATTCATTATTCCCCAATAACAAAACCTACGGAGGACATCATGACCTATTTAGGAATAGACCTTCATACACGTAATATGACCATTTGTGCGGTTTCATCCAACGGAAAAAGAATCGGTGAGTGGAAACTCGCTAACGATATCGGACAACTGGATGCGTTGATCCGGAACATGGCCGGTCCTGTTAAGGCTGTGGTGGAAGCTACCAGCAGCTGGTACTGGCTGGCCGGTTGGGCGCAAAGCCGCGACCTGGAGTTGATATTGGCTCATGCCAAAATGCTCAAAGCCATTGCCTATGCGAAAGTAAAAACCGATTCCGTGGATGCCCACAGGCTGGCTCAGCTGTTAGCGGCCGATTTGATCCCACGAGCTCATATGGTAATGGGAACCCAAAGGGAGTTACGGGAACTGCTTCGGGGGAGGCTTCGGCTGGTCTGGCGCAGATGTAAGGTACAGGACAGCTTGTACAACCTATTCTTCAAGTACAATGTGTCGATTCCGAAGTATCCGTTCCGGGATTTGCACAGGCTCGAAGAACACCTGACCGCGCATCTTTCTCCCGCATCCAGTCTGGAGGCAGTCCTGCAGATTGGCCAACTCCGGCTGCTGGAAAGCCAGGTGTACCAAATCGAGGAGAATATTGACGAATACCGCCCGGAGTTTCCGGGCTATGATCGCATCAGTCAGTTGCCGGGTATTGGCAAGGTGAGCAGCTGGAGTATCCTGGCAGAGGTCGGGGATATTTCCCGGTTCGGAAGCGATAAGCATTTTGCCAGTTACTGCCGGCTGGTGCCGGGAGCTGCTGACAGTGGCGGAAAGCGTCGCCATAAATCCCGCAACAAAGATGGCAATAAATATCTGAAAGTGGCCTTCAGTCAGGCGGCTATTGGAGCGATCACGTATTATCCGCCGGTGCGTCAGTTTTATAACAAGATCCGCCGGCGGAGTGGCAAGCATGTAGCGCGGACGGTGGTAGCCAAAGAACTGGCCCGTATTGTATATTTTATGCTTTCAAGGAACCAGCCGTACAAAGGCTTTAAAGGGAAGGAAACTCCCAAAGACACGTATTTAAACTGGCCTCATTCGGTAAGCCCGCACAGTCTAAGAGGGCGTGACAGAGCAGACCCGTCACAGCCCGACGCAATTTGATTGGGACTCCGAATGGGTAATCGATGTAAGATCAGGGATGGTAGTCCGCCAGCCGGCGGATTGCAGTTCCGACAAGTGTGTCGGGAACAAGCCCGTAATGGTGTTGGATGGCTGGTTTATGAAACTGGACCATCGAATAGATCGAAAGAAGTTCGTTTAATTACCCGGTTAACCTATCAATGAGGTAAATATGATTCGTTTTCAAAGAAATGCTTAATCACAGATGGGAAAAGACTATCTACTTGACAAAGTCCTTTTTAATGGTGTTAGCCAAACGGTTTTTTTACTTAAAGTGGGTAGTTATCAAGAGTATCTCGAATTGAGAAATTAATCTTCTTGGTTGGACTCAAATCATCTACAAAATCCAGTGAATGTTCGAGTTTTAAGAATACAGGGAATAAGTCATTGGTGTGATCAGTAAAAATGCTTACTTCATCTCCATTATCAAAAATTAGCTTCGAATGTAAAACTTGAGCATGTATTGTAATTCCGTCCAATGATTTTATATATACAATTGGAATCGAAGAAACGATTAATGAAATCTCACTAAATAACTCATGGGCTGTATTGCTTTCAAAAGTTGTGTCAATATCCACATTTTCCACAGGTTCGTAGTAATAATAACCGCTAGAATCGACAATTAAATTTCTTTGTGGACAGCCTCCGTAATAACATTCACCGGAAGAAAATTCAATTCTAACCAACTTCGGTTCATTTCTTATTGGTTTAAAACGCTCAAATCGAAATTCAACCGTATCAAATTTAAAGTCGTTAACTCTTCTCTGCCGTTGTTCTAGTACTGTTTCAAACCTAAAATTTGAATCAGTTAATTTAGTGATATAGAAGACGTGCTGAGTAACCTGCTTAGAGGTAATTCGCGATTGATATGGATTATCTAGATCGACAACAATTGAATCATCGTAAACTCTATACTTTTGATAAAAGAAATCATTAAACAGAAGGCTATCACCAGATACATGTAGATATGATTTAATTTCTCCTGATTCCTGTCCCTGCCAATCTCCTTGTAAAGTTTCAAAATTAGTCCTGTTTTCAGAACAACCAATCACTAGTATTATTAAAAAAGCCTTTAAAAGTAATTTCATTCTGAAAGTTTGGCTAACATTGTATTAGGCGAATCATGGGTTTGTTAGGGCGAACCAGATAAACATACGCTGATCTGTTTTATCCTTACTTATCATTCGCATAATGTGATAATATGGATGTTATCCGAACGGGCATTCGCCTAAACGGTTCGTCTAATATCCGTTTTAATAATAAGCGAAGGTGCTAAAATTCTATCTAAAAGTACAAACGCATTATTTACAAGTGGCTGACAGGTGGGCGAGACTTGAATGAAATATTTGATGATAGAATAACATATGAAGTTAAAGCCGACCGTAGGGGAACCAGTTGAGTCGGAAATGTTTGGTTATCATTTCATGGCTAAGGTTCTTCGCTATCGCCTGCCTTTGCCGTCAGGCAGGCTCAGAATGACCCATTATTTATTAATGCTTATCCAGATGATACCTTAAAGCCATTTGTATGCAAATCCGAAGTTCTTTTTCAGGCAGGCTAGTATCAGCAGGTAACAGAATGGCACGATTTCCCTCAAACTCCAGCTCATCCTTAAACATGCTTCGCCAGGTCTCAATAAGGGAAGTGTTACAGCTCACATACATCCCAATCTGCTCCGGGTTTTTCTCCTTCCAGTCTATGCGAATGGTGGTGCCGCTTTTAGGGCGACGGGTGAGGTAAGCCGGTTCACTCCATTTAAGGGTTTCTTCCAGCTCACCAACGCCCTCGGTTTGTTCAGCCACCTCATATATCAACGCCCGCAACCTCTCCATCTTCACCCTGACAGGCTCCGGATAACTTTCAAATTTCTCCTTCACACTCTTATTCATAACCTGGTCAATGGTCAATGGTCAATGGTCAATGGTCAATGGTCAATGGTCAATGGTCAATGGTCAATGGTCAATGGTCATTGGTCGTAGGTCGTTAATCATTGGTCCAACATCCCAAACTCATACTCCTTAGGCGGATCCACACCTTTCAGATGCTCCACAAAATAATCCCAACGCTTACGCATCATATAATCTTCGCTGTAATATCCGTGTCCGCGGTTTGGAAACATGATCATATCGAAATCCTTGTTGGCTTCGATGAGTGCGTTTATCACCAGCAGAGAGTTGTAAGGAGGGACATTGCTGTCGAGCGTGCCGTGGGTAATCAGCAGCTTGCCTTGCAGGCTATCAGCCAGTAGTTGGTTAGCCTGGTTGTCGTAGTTGGTGGACTGATCGTCAGTAGCACCGTCAATGTTGGTGGCTTTGAGCAGTCCCTGCCATTTCTCTCCCCATGGATCGGCATAGTTTCGGTTATCATGGTTACCGGCACCGGAAACGGCGACATCATAAAAACCGGGGTAGGCGAACAGGGCACGGGTAGAGGCAAATCCACCACCGGAATGGCCAAAGATGCCTACCCGACTGATATCCATCCATGAATGACGCTCACCGAGCTGTTCAATCATGGTAATTTGATCAGGAAGTCCATTGTCGCCCATGTTTCCGTAATAGAAATCATGAAATTCTTTAGAACGACCAGGCGTGCCCATCGCATCCACTTCAACCACAATGAAACCAAGTTCAGCCAGGGCTTGCTTGTCGGAGCGGGCCGCTCGGAAAGAGCGACTTCCCACACTGCCGGTTTGAGGACCGGGGTAAATATAGTTCAGCACGGGATAAGACTCCGAAGAGCTGAAATTGGACGGCTTGTACATCAGTCCATACAGGTCGGTAATGCCATCGCGGGCTTTAACAGAAAAGGGAACAGGTGGTACCCAGCCGTGTGCCTGCAGCTCAGAGATATCGGCGGTAGCCAAATCAACAAGTACTTCACCTTCCATATTTCGGATAACTGATGTTGGAGGAGTAGTTGGTGTTGACCTGGTATCTACAAAATAGGTCCCGGACTCTGAAACTTCAATTTCATGATGAGCTTGTTCCGGCGTTAGCAGACGGAGATCGGTTCCGTCAAAGTTCACCCGGTAAAAATATTCGAAATAGGGGTCGCCATCCTCACGTACCGCACCGGTGAAATAGATAGTTCGGGAGTCTTCATCTACATGACGAACCTGATTCACGTTCCAGTCACCGGAAGTAATCTGATTCTTGAGCTTTCCGGTTTGAAGGTCATACAGGTATAAATGGCCCCAGTTATCACGCTGTGAATACCAAATCACCTCATTGCTTTCGTTGAGTACGTGCCAGTTCACCATGTCGTTACCGGATTCAAAAAAGGTATCCGTTTCTTCTTTCAACACCGATCGAACACTTCCGGTATTGGGATCAGCGGTTTGAAGATGTACATCCTGGTGATCGCGTGATACCGATACAAATGCCAGCGTATTACTATCATTGCTCCATTTGTTATCCAGAAAGTTTCCGCCCCAGTCCGCAATATGGTCAGTGATGGTAGAGCGCTGAGGATCGGGATCCATATTAAGTCGAACAACTATCGGGGTGGGTTCCAGGTTAATTACTACCCGATGAATGCGGAAAATTACACTGTCGCCCGGCAAAGGGTACTTCCAGGCTTCCAGTTCGGGGTGACCTACTTTTGTAGACGCCAGATACATTTCACCCACGCCGCGGGCATCCTGTTGAAAGGTTGAAATTCGTTTTGAGTCGGGCGACCACAACACTACAGGTCCTTCTCTTTTCACCCAGCCGGCATTGTTGGTGGCGTAGCCGAAGTTTTCCAGGCCGTCAAAGGTAAGTTGAGTTACCCGGCCGGATTCCAGGTTCCTCATATACAGGTTGTGATCCCTTATAAACACGGATTTCTTTCCATCAGGAGAAACCGATTCATTCCAGTAGTTTCGAACTTCGTCACGGGTAATTTCGCAATCGTAACCTATGAGTTCACACTTGTATTCCTTTCCATTGGCTGAGAAAGTAATGGCTTCACCTTCATCGGTAAAATCGAAGCTTCTAAAGGGGAGGTCCAGGGGCTCTACCTCTTCATCCATCATACCTGATAAAACGTCCGCCAGCCGGTCATGATCAAATGCCCGTTCTTTGGTTTCGGCTTCGGGATCAGCCATCATAAATTCGGTACCATCAGCTAAAGAGTGCCGGTAAATAAGTCGGTTATCATCCAGCCATTCTTCACCGGCTAAGGTTCCGTGAACCAAATCATTGGTATGAGTGGAGAGCATTTTTTCAGCTCGCTGGTAGTCTTCTTCAGACACTTTTTCGGAGTAAATTTTACAGCCCGAAGTGAGCAGAATCAAAGAAGAGAATAGAATGAGCAGGGGAAAAGAGCGATTGGTGGACAATTTCATAGGGAAATTTTGTTAGTTCTGTTTGGTGTTGCGAATATAGAGAATCATCAGACTTCTTCAAGTAAAAGGTTGTGGTAAAATGTGATACTTCGGTTTACCAAATAGAAGACAACCAGAATGCTGCTTTGTGACAAATTATTTAAGTCAGTGTTCTTGTCTCTTTAAAATTGTCTAAGTTCGACTCATGAAATTTCTGCAGAATATCTTCGATTTTTATATCCAAAGCAGTATCCATGTTGGCCTTACTGTTATGACGCTGGCTACACTTTCGGTGATGCAATTTGGCTTTGTACCGGAACCAACCCTGTTGTTATTCATTTGGCTGGGTACCATTTGCGGCTACAACTTTGTGAAGTATGCGGGAATTTCGAATCGTCATCACCTGGAAATCACCAGGAATGTGCTGTTGATTCGGATCTTTACCGTTTGCTGCTTTGCCGGTTTTTTGTACTTCGGCCGGTTACTACCAACGTATATTTGGTACACAACCGGAGTAGTGGGAGTGATGACGGCTTTGTACACCATTCCATTCTTCAGGCAAAAAAACCTGAGGAGTTTCAAAGGGGCTAAGATATTTGTGATTGCCGCAGTCTGGGTCGGGTTTACCGTTGTTCTGCCCCTTCAATACCACTACATGAGTTTTTTGAGTGAACGGGTTCTTCTGCAGAGTGCAGAGATATTCTTATTTGTGATGGTACTGATGCTGCCCTTCGAGATCCGCGATTTGAAATATGATATGCCGCATCTTGTAACCATACCACAACTGATCGGCGTTCAGAAAACAAAGTGGCTGGGTACGGCTTTGGTGGGTGTTATAGCTGTTCTGATTTACCTGCAGAAATACGTGTATGCTTTTTACCTGCCGGTGAATGTTGGTGTTTTAGGGTTACTCCTTTTGGTAGTCTGGTTCAGCAAAGAGAAACAGGGGAGATATTATGCTTCTTTTTGGGTGGAGAGCATACCGATTGTTTGGCTGGTGGGGTATTTGTTTATATAGTGAGTTCTGAAACAGATTTATTCTCTTGCCAAAATAGTAGTCATTTCGCGGCGTATGCCTGAAATCTGATTGTTGTTCGAGAGACGATATTGGCGATAATTAGATTCCCGTCTGCACGGGAATGACCCTATACTCTCGATGTATTAATTAATATCAATCCCGAAGCTTCAGCTTAGCTACCGCTTCGATGTGGTAGGTTTGAGGGAACATATCCACGGGCTGCACTTCTTCGATGTCATACACTTCCTTCAGCTCTTTCAGGTCACGCGCCATGGTGGAACTGTTACAGCTTACGTACACAATACGCGGCACCTTCAGCTCACACAGGCGTTCAACCACATCCGGGTGCATACCGGCGCGGGGAGGGTCAGTAATGAGTACGTTCGGAGCACCATATTCATCTACCACATCCTGTGTAAACACATCTTTCATATCTCCTTTGATGAAAGATACATTCTCCACTTCATTCTCTTTTGCATTGAAGCGGGCATTTTCTACGGCCACATCTACCAGCTCGATTCCCAGAACGTGTTTTGCAGGCTTACTCATGAATAGGCTGAGTGTGCCTACTCCGCAATACAAGTCATATACTACATCACCGTCTTCCAATTCGGCATAATCGCGGGCAATTTCATACAGCTTCTCAGCCTGAGCCGTATTGGTTTGAAAGAAGGCATTGGGATGAATTTTGAAAGTGAACTCCCCAATTTTATCAACTATAAAACCAGGCCCGTGCAGCACTTTCTCGAAACGACCAACCGCCGTCGGACTTTTTGTATCATTCACGTTATTCACAATGGTGGTAATGAAAGTAAATTCATCAAGAAGGGCTTTCGCCATCTTTTTCATAACATCCTGATCATCCTGATAGGTAACCAGATTCACCATAAAGTCATCAGTGTGATGGGAATTACGGATCATCACGTGACGCATAAAACCGGTGTTTTCAAAGGTGTCGTACGGTTCAATGCCGTGTTCAATGCAATAGCTCCTAACAAAATCCAAAATCTCAAACGACTCTTTTACCTGCAGGTGACATTCCTTCAAATTCAGGATTTTATCAAAACGGCCCGGGGCGTGAAGGCCGGCAGCAAAGGCGGAATCATCCACATACTCATCACTCCGGATTTCTTCTTCAGTGAGCCAGCGCCGTGAGCTGATGCTGTACTCCATCTTATTCCGATAATAGAATTCCTGATCGGCACCCACACCTTCTTTGACGATGGATCCGTCCAGGTGGCCAATCCGCTCTATGTGATCCCGAACCTGCTGGCTTTTAAACTCAATCTGTTTCTGGTAGGGGATATGCTGCCAGCTGCAGCCTCCACACACTTTGGCATGTCGGCATTTAGGCTCAATGCGGTGCGGACTGGGTTCCAGCACCTCCAGCAGTTTGGCTTCCCGGTGTTTCTTTTTCTTTTTGATGATCCGGGCTTTAACCTTATCGCCGGGAGTAGTTCCGGGTACAAAAACGGCAAGGCCGTCCACCTTTGCCAGTCCTTTGCCTTTAAACGCCGCATCTATAATTTCGAGTTCTACTTCCTGACCTTTTTTAAGCGACATATTTATACTTTCTCTTCTCTGTTTGCTTCGTAATAGGTTTGAAATTGTATGTTGAGCGCCAGCTGTTCACTTGAAACTTCTGCAAGTTTTTGAGCCGTCGTTTCCAGCTGACGTAAAGCAATATTGGTGAGTGTTTGAAGGAATTTAACGGCTATTTGGGGGTGACGGTCACGCAATACCTCAAAATCCGGTTTAAAGAAACCCAGCAGGTCACAATCAGTTACACATCGCGCCGATGACTTTCTCCTCAAATTATATCCGATAGAAAGAGCACCAAAACTATCCGGTGATTCCAGCTCCAATTCTGAGATTATTTCGTCCGGAGCTTCTTCATCCGGAGTGCCAATGGTGAGCTGTATTTTCCCTTTTTCGATGAAATACATGCCGGTACCCGGATCATTTTTGTAGAATACATACTCGCCCTCTTTATAGCTCCTGCGATGGCACAGCTGCAAAAACTCGTAGCGTTCAGCGGGATTGAGGTTTGCCAGGAACTTCGACTTGAAGACGATATTCGACTGATCTTTTAAGCGTTTTAATTTATCAAACATGGCGCCTGTAATTGAGGTTAAAAGGAGTGACCGATCCCAAAACTGAAATATAGCTGCTTGTTGTTTAACCAGCCATCCTGAAGGTCGTGCAGGCGGAAGGCAAAATCAAACCGAACCACCACATATTCCCAGTCTAAACGTAAACCCGGTCCGCTGCCTACGGCAATTTGGTTATAAAAATTATCAAAACGAAAGCGCCCCTGCTCCAGCCTGTCCTGATTGTTTTCATCGCGGAAATCATTTTCGGGCCCATACCATACGTTGCCGGCGTCAACGAATAAAGCAGCCATCCAGTTGGCGCCCAGAAAATCCCGGATAAAGGTCTGCCGTACTTCGCTGAAGGCAGCCAGTTTAATTTCACCGCCGGGAATGTTCACGTTGTCGGTAGAGATATCACCCGGCCCGAGCTGGAAGGGTGCCCAGCCACGAATATCATTACTTCCTCCGGCAAAGAAACGCCGGTTCAACGGGATGGAAGTGGAGCCCCCGTATGGTTGGGCAAAACCGCCGAAGAGTCTCCAGGCAAAAACCCCGGAATTTGAAATGGGTATGTAGCGCCGATAATCAGCAGAAAGCTTGACAAAACGGCTGTAGCTCAAATCGTTATCACTCAACCCAAATAGGGAAGGTAGGTTGCCTTCCAGGGTATCCGGAGTTGAGATGTGATTATCAATCACATAAGGAATGTTACCACCCACCGAAATGGAGTATTCACTGAAATACCCGCGATTTCTTTTAATAAGGTCCGTGTTTTGGCTACGGAAGGTATATCGGATGATGGAAGAAACCTGGGGCTCAAAATCCTCCAGGATACGCTGCAGTTCAAAGGCATCAACGATGGTGCCATCCTGCAGGGTATCGGTACCAAATTCATTCCGTAGGTTCCGGATGTAGGCATCCGAGGGGTTGGTATCTACCAAATCCAGTTCAATTAAGTCCAGGAAACTGGAGTAATTGGGAGTGTGGTTAACCTCATACCGCATGTTGAATCCCACATCAGAATTTATATCGAAGAGAAGCTGGTCGGAGCGGCTGTAGGATAACAAGTACCGGGTTACACCGCTGGTAAAGCCCGGACGGTTATCAAGAGTTCGGAATGGGAAGTTCAAGCGGGGGACGGAGTATTCAGCTCTTAGTTCGTAGCTACGGAACACGGAAGATTGTGTGGCCGTGGTGTCAATTTCTTCGAGTACGGCAGGGCTCACAAATTCGAAGCTGGCATTGGCACCAATAATCAGGTTTTCGGCATTTCCGAATACGTTATTGTTGTTGTAGTCAATTCCAAAACCGGTGCCGTACCCATATCGCTTCATCCCGAACAGCTCGGTAGATATACTGTGTTTAGTCAGGGTTTGAAGGTCAAAATAAACAGGAATTTCTTCACGGGTGAAGTCTGGCAGGGCCTGGTTTTCGTTCTGCCCGAAGCGTTGTATGTAGAGCATCCCGAGATTCTGAAACTCATTTACAGTCTCCAGATATAAAGAATGATTGTAAATAGAACCCGGCTTGAACAGTAGCTGACTGGAAAGTAAGCTAAAGTGAGATTGTGTCCCCGGTTCTTTTTGCAGATAAATCACATTTGAAGAATCCTCGGTATGCGGAGGCCCGATCAGCGTATCTCGTTGAGTGTAATTAACAGGAGGTTCCTCGTCACTTAGCCGAACCCTGATGTCCCCAAAGCGATATATATCACCGAGACTTACCTGATACAACACATCCAGTGAGTTGGACGCAGTAGTGTCGGGTTTTACCAAAGCAATCACCGAATCTCGCTGAACGGAGGCATATCCATTGTTTTTGAGGAAGGTGATGATGCGCTGTTGTTCATTACTCAGTTCCTGGGAACTGTATTGCCGGTTTACCCGATAAGTGTTTTCATCAATGCGCCCCTTCGTGAGAGCGCTCTGTTCAAGAAACTCGACCCTCTTTTGGGGATCTGAAAATCCCGGTATTCCCCGGTACGATATCGTATTGATGAAATAAGGCTCTCCTTCATCAACAATGAAAGAGACCTCAATCTTATCTGTACGGTACTCTACAATGGTGGTATCTACCTGCACGTCCAGAAAGCCCAGCGACTCGTAGTACAAGGTGATCCGCTCCATATCGTTGCCAACGGTTTGCAGATTCAGGTAGGCCGGGTCTTCACCGAACCTTCCATTCGATAAATTCCAGATAAAATACCAGGGAGTAAAGCGGGGTATTCCAAGGAATTCACGGTTGGTGCGGGTTCTTACCAGTGTTTCTAAGGTCCGGTCTTTGACGTTTTCATTTCCTGAAAACCGGATGCGGCGTACTACATCTTCGGTGTTGGTGCTTTCCTGGGTTTGTTGGGCATAAATTTCGCCCGGATAAATGATATCCACCCATGCAAAAATACATAGCAGAAATGTGATTCTAAGTAGGCTGTAGATAGATGCAAGCAAGGTAATACAGAAAAAACGGCTGCTCTTTACAGAACAACCGCAGCCTCTGTTGAGGATTAGTTTTTAAACGTCGTCGTAATCGAATCCTTCGTCTTCTTCATTATGAAAGAAGTCTTCTTTACGGATATAGTCAGGCCAGATATCTTCAATTCCTTCATATACAGGCTCTTCCCCTTGTTCGATTTCTTCAAGCTCTTCGAGATTGACAATAACCTGGTTAGGCAAGCCATTGCGTTCTGCCCATTCAATAAGTTCTTCCCGGGTGGCCGGGAAAGGGGCATCATCTAAAGCTGCGGCTAATTCAACGGTCCAAATCATAGTTAGGTAATTTTTTTAGAATGAATGAGTGTAATAAACACATGTGTTGATAAAACACAAGTGAATAAATAAAATTTTTGTTCCAAATTCGTGCCGAAAATATTGTTATCTTCGCACAAATACATCAACTAAATCCTGAGAGGATTATTTTATGTTTAACAGTTTAGGCGCCCCTGAAATTCTCATTATTGCCATCATGGTTTTGGTACTTTTCGGAGCAAAACGCATCCCGGAATTGGCTCGTGGATTAGGGCAGGGAATCAAAGAATTCCGTCAGGCTTCAAAAGATATTAAAAAGGAAATTGAAGACAGTTCCCGTGATATTAATGATGCCGCTAATCACGAAGAAACCTCATCTAAAAGCAAATAAACCCAGAATTGAACTACATGACGATTACAGAGACTCGGGAAAAAGTCTTATCAGGAGAACTAAAACTTCGAGACCTTGTAGAGCAGTACCATAAAGAAATTGAGAACAAAAACGCGGAGATTAATGCCTTCGTAACCACCGATTTTGAGGGGGCACTTACCCGTGCCGATGAGGTTCAGAAAAAGGTTGATAACGGTACCGCCGGGAAGCTTGCCGGGGTGGTAATGGGAATCAAAGACCTGATTTCTGAGCGAGGAAAGAAGCTAACCTGTGCGTCAAAGATACTTGAGAACTTCGAAAGCGTGTATGATGCCACCGTAATTGAACGCCTTCGTGATGAAGACGCCATCTTTATAGGCCGGCTGAATATGGACGAATTTGCCATGGGCTCCACCAACGAGTACAGCAATTTCGGCCCGGTAAAGAATCCTCAAAACACCGATAAAGTGCCCGGTGGATCATCGGGCGGAAGTGCAGCTGCGGTTGCTGCCGGAATGGCCATGACCACCTTAGGTTCAGATACCGGTGGTTCCATTCGTCAGCCTGCTTCATATTGTGGAGTGGTTGGGTTGAAGCCTACTTATGGAAGAGTTTCGCGGTACGGACTGGTAGCTTTTGCCTCTTCATTTGATTGTATCGGTCCGTTGGCCAATTCAGTGGAAGACACCGCCCGTATTTTGGATGTCATCGCCGGCTATGATGAGCGGGACAATACTTCATCTCACCGTGAGAAAGATGACTATGTGGGTGCGGTTCAAAATCCGGACAAGAACATTAAGATCGGTGTTCCGGAGGAATTTTTTGGTGAAGGCCTTGATGAGGAGATTAAAAAAGGTATCGAAGAGGTTTTGGATAAGCTGGAAGCAGATGGAGCTGAGCTGGTTCCTATACAGCTTCCTCATACCAAGTACGGTATTGCCACCTATTACATTTTAGCTACCGCTGAAGCTTCCAGTAACCTGGCCCGGTATGATGGAATTAGATACGGGCACCGCGCTGATAAGGATGAGATGCTGGATGGGCTCAAGAAGGAAGAGCAGGCCTTAAAAGAAGCATTCGAACAGGCCAAGGGCGAAGAAAAAATTGAGCTACAGGAAAAATTATCGAAATTGGACTCTCCGCTGATCCGCTTGTATAAAAAATCCCGAACCGAAGGGTTTGGAACTGAGGTAAAACGACGTATTATGCTCGGAACCTATGTGTTGAGTGCCGGTTACTATGATGCTTACTACGGAAAAGCCCAAAAAGTACGGCGTCTTATTCAAAACGACTACAAGGAAGCTTTCGGGAAAGTGGATGTAATCGTGAGCCCTACAGCACCAACCACGGCCTTTGATTTAGGGTCCAAAATGAATGACCCTGTCCAGATGTACCTGAACGATGTATATACCACTACGGCTAATTTAGCCGGTATTTGTGGAATCAGCGTTCCTGCGGGTACTCACAGTAACGGACTTCCTTACGGCATTCAGTTTATGGGAGACAGTTTCCAGGAAACCAAAGTTCTTAATGCTGCACGCCTTGTAGAACTCCAATCATAAATTACACCACACTTATGAACAGGCTGAAAGGTAAAACCGCAATCGTAACCGGAGCTACCGCAGGTATTGGGTACAAAACCGCGGAGCTTTTGGCTGAACAAGGTGTACATCTCGTAATTACCGGCCGCAGGGCAGGAAGGCTGGAGGACATCAAGGAAAAGCTGGAATCTGAGTTTGAAGTAAAGGTGCAAACCGCCGCTTTTGATGTGAGTAACGCAGAAGCTTGCGGCTCCTTTGTAGAATCGCTGTCAGCTAACGTGGATATTCTGATTAATAATGCCGGTCTCGCAAAGGGAACAGATCCGGTGTATGAGGCCGAATTTGACGACTGGAATGCCATGATTGATACCAACGTCAAAGGACTGTTGTATCTCTCCAGACTCATTATCCCGCAAATGAAAGAAAGAAACACCGGGCATATCATCAATGTGGGTTCTACTGCCGGTCACGAATCGTATGCCGGTGGCGTGGTTTACACTGCCACGAAACATGCGGTTAAGGCGATTACGGAATCAACAAAGAAAGACCTGCACGGGACAGACGTTCGTGTAAGTATGGTGTCGCCCGGGTTGGTGGAAACCGAGTTTAGCGAAGTACGATTTAAAGGCGACAAAGAAAAAGCGGCAGAAGTTTATAAAGGCATGAAGCCGCTGGTTGCTCAGGATATTGCCGAGATCATCGTTTTTGTGGCGAACCGACCGACCCACGTAAATATTATGGACACTATCATTTACCCTACGGCACAATCTTCAGCAACAATGGTACACCGAGATGTATAAATGGTTTTTTCTAACCCTGGCAATTATGATTGCCGGATGTTCCGGTTCCGATAAATCAGGTCTTCAGTTTTCCGAAAAAGGGAGAGACGTTCCGGAGTTTAATGCGGATACTGCCTATAAATTTGTTCAGCAACAGGTAGATTTTGGGCCACGCGTACCCAACACGGAAGCTCACCGCCAGGCTGAAGCTTACTTTGCGGAAAAGTTTAAAGAGTACGCCGGTTCTAACGCAGTTTTTGTGCAAGAGTTTACGGCAGAAGGATATGATGAAGAGCTTGAGCTTGGTAATGTAATCGCTGCTTTCAACCTTAATGCACCCGATCGGATTATGTTGAGTGCACATTGGGATAGTCGTCCCCGCGCTGATATGGATTCAACCCGTCAAGAGGAGGGTATCGTCGGAGCAGATGATGGGGGAAGCGGAGTCGCCGTTTTGCTGGAGCTGGCCCGCATGTTTAGTGAAAATCCCCCACCCATAGGCGTGGATATCGTTTTATTTGATGGGGAAGATTACGGCAAGTCGGGCAGTTTAGAAAAATACTTCCTTGGCTCGCGGTATTGGTCAAACAATCCACCTGTTCCGGGATATAGCCCCCGTTTTGGAATTTTATTGGATATGGTGGGAGCTGAAGGAGCACAGTTTCCTAAAGAACGATATTCGTTAAGTTATGCCCCAAATCTGGTGGAAGAAGTATGGAACATTGCAGTTGAGAAAGGATATGAAAATTACTTTTTGAATGAAGAAGGAGCTGCTGTTTCGGACGATCATGTAATTGTGAATGAACAGGCCCGGATTCCCATTATAAATATCATAAATCATAGCCGTACACCTCGTGGAAATGCGCAGTTTGCTCCTCACTGGCACACCCATAGTGATAACATGGAGATCATTAGCAGAGAAACGCTGCAAGCCGTAGGTGATGTAATGGCAGAACTTATTTACAACCGACTATAATGGAATATGTTGAGCTTCAGATTTCACTTAAAGATGATTTTCACGAACTGTTGATCGCCGAACTTTTTGACCTCGATTTTGAAGGTTTTGAACAGGATGATGATTTACTCATTGCTACCATTCCCACTCAGCGATTTGATGATTCCAAACGGGAGCAAATTGAAAAGCTGCTGATGAATTTTGGAGGGGAGTCATCCATTCTGAGTGAAAAGATTATACCTGATCAAAACTGGAATGAGACCTGGGAGAAAACCATACAGCCTCAGGCTATTGGTCGGTTTTATGTGCATCCCACCTGGTCAACGACCGGTGCCGATGTCAGTGATAAAATTGAGCTGATGATAGACCCAAAGATGGCTTTTGGAACCGGATATCATGCAACTACAAGGGTGATGCTGGAATGGCTGCCCGAGGTGATCAGTGAGGGCGACAAGATCCTTGATGCAGGAACCGGAACAGGTATTTTAGCGATCGCAGCATTAAAATTGGGAGCTGAATCTGCTTTTGGCTTTGATATTGATGAGTGGAGCGAGACCAATGCCCAGGAAAATATTCTGCTTAACGAAGTAAAGAATTTTGAAGTTAAACTTGGGTCCACAGAAGTAATTCCGGAAGGTGAGAAGTACGATGTGATTTTAGCCAACATAAACAGGAACGCATTGATAGGTTTAATTCCCGAATTACTTAGGTATTTGAATGAGGGCGGGAAATTGCTCATCTCCGGACTGTTGGAAGAAGACGAGCCGGTGATGCTAAAACAGGAAGCCCTGGAAAAATTAACTCATCGCGATACCCGCCAGCATAAAGAGTGGATAGCCATATTATTTGAAGCATGAAAGCAGCGATAGACATTGGTACAAATACGGTTCTTCTTTTGGTAGCTGAGTATGAAAACGGGGTTATTAAAAACGTCCACGAAGAACACCGTGTGCCCCGGTTGGGAAAAGGAGTAGATGCTGACAAGAATATAAATGAAGAGGCTACTGAAAGAGTAATAAACGCCCTTAGTGCTTACCGGAAAATATTAGCAGCTGACTTCCCTAAAGTAGATCAGATTATAGTTACGGCTACGAGTGCTGTACGTGATGCCAACAACAGGAAAGCGTTTATTAACAGGGTGAAAGAGGAAACCGGTTTTGATATCAGGCTACTTTCAGGAAGGGAAGAAGCGGAGTGTACAGCTGCTGGTGCTTTATCCGTTCTTGAAAATATAGAAGATGAAGAAACACTGATTTTAGACATTGGTGGAGGGAGTACAGAAGTCGCTCTGGTTAAGGAAGGTAAAGTTACAGATGGCCATTCCTTTGATATGGGTTCGGTTCGGTTTACGGAACGTTTCCTCTCCGGAAATCCGCCTTCTTCCAAAGAAATAGAAGCCTGCAGAAATAAGGTAACCGGGTTTTACAAGAGCAGGGAATTTGAAGTAGGGGAAGAAGTGAAAGCCGTGGGAGTAGCCGGAACGGTTACTACGCTGGCGGCAATGGTTTTAAACATCACCAATTACGAGCCGGATAAGTTAAACGGCCATTCGCTGACTCTGGAATCGGTACAGAACTGCATCAAAGATTTTTCGGAGAATACGCATGAAGATATGCTGGCTCAGAACCCGGTATTTCTGAAGGGCAGGGAAGATATCTTTTTGGGAGGGATGCTGATTCTTGAAGGCTTTCTGAAGCACTTCAATTTTGAGGAAATTGTAGTATCAACCGGCGGTATTCGTCACGGGGCAATCATTACCTTAGCTAAATAAAAAAAAGCATCACCCCGGCGGGAATGATGCTTCTTCAGTTGTTCCTTCCGGGTTAATTGCCAATCGCAAAACGAAGTCCAACTCCGATATTCAGCTGGTCATAATCGCCAAGAACGTATTTGAACTCACCAAAAAGGTTGGCAAAATCCAGGCCGTATTCAGCACCTGCGCCAACATTTAGCCCAACTTCTCCATTGTCGGAACTGAAGTTTCCGGAGCTCACTTTTACCCGCGTGTAATTCAATCCGGCCAGGGCATAGGCAATCAGGCCTTGTTCAGGATCATTCACAAAAATGTAATTCCCGTTTATGTTAAACTCGAACCAGTTTACATCGGCATTACCGGCATCATCGGGAAGGTAGAACCCGAGTTCGGCAACAGCCCGAAAATCTTCATTGATTCGGTAGGTGCCGTCGAGGCGTAAGCCCGGCTGCTCTATTTCACTTCCATACATTAAACCGGCTCCTATCTGGATATCTCCATAAGCGTTTTCGGCTTCCTGGGCTGAAGCATTTGTATTGAGTGACAGGCTAAAAGCCAGGGCTAGGATTAAAAAGGATAATTTTCTCATAGTTCTGTGTGTTTTTTATTTGTTTAAAAGACTACACAGGTATATGCGTCAAGTTTTAGAAAAAAGGCTCAAAAAAGACATTTTCATTTGTCTCAGGCTTTGTATTTTAAGGGCTGAATAATTGTAGATATGTCTGAAGAAAATTCCGAAATCAAAAATACGTCACCGCGCGAAAATGCGTCTGCAAGTAGTCTCGAAGATGACAAATTTGTGGCGGAAGCATTAGCCGGTAAAGAAGATTCCTACAAAAAATTAGTAGATAAATATCAAAAGCCTCTCTATTTCCACATCCGAAAAATGATTAAAGAGGTGGAGCTTGTTGAAGACCTGGTCCAGGAAGTTTTTATGAAAGCCTTTCATAACCTTTCTTCTTACAGTAACGAGTATGCTTTTTCTACCTGGTTGTACCGCATTGCAACCAACCATACCATCGATTATTTAAGAAAGAAAAAGCTGCAAACACTCTCTATTAACGAGCCCTACAAAACTAAAGATGGGGACATGGAAATTCAGCTGCCGGATGAAAGCTTTTCTACCGATACCCCGGTGATGAAGAAAGAAAGAAAGGCGATTGTTCAGCATGCCATCGAAAATCTTCCTGAGAAATATAAAGCCGTTATTGAGATGCGGCACATGGAGGAGAAGTCGTACCAGGAAATAGCGGACGTCCTGGATTTGCCGCTCGGTACGGTTAAAGCCCATATCTTCAGAGCAAGGGAACTACTCTACAAAGCATTGAAAGATAAAAGAGAGCAATTCTAAATATTTATGAGCCTTTTCCGGGCAATTTTACGCATAGGTAAGTGAACACCTAAACATAATTTCAAAACTATGCGTAATTCAAGAGTAATAACACTATTCTCGGTCGTACTTCTTTTTTCGTTTGCACTGATTTCTTGCGGGGATGATCCCACTTCTGCTAATGAAGATCCCCCTGTGCTGCCTACATTTGAGAATATAGAGCCCGACCTTTCTTATTTTGAGTCAAACCAGCCTCAGCAAAGTAATTCCAATTATTCAGAGGCCTATTACTACGGCGTGGGACTGGGTAGCATTGCCTTTACCTCTCAGGCCTATGTCAGTTTCTTTTCACTGGCTGATTCTGAAAATGCCGACTTTAAAAACGGTAAATGGGTATGGGAATACAGCTATTCTTATGAAGGCGAATCTGTATCCATAAAACTAACGGCCGAACCCGACGGTGACTTTATTAACTGGGAAATGCTTTGGTCTTTTGATGACGGTCAGGGCAATTCGATCACGGATTATGCAATTGTAACAGGCCGTATTGCCTCTGATGGCAATTCAGGAAGCTGGACATTCAATGCACTAAATCCGGATACTAATGAGGGAAGAACCGGTTCTTATTTCTGAATGGTCCACCTCCGGTGAGAATAATCTGGAAATCGAAACCGATTATTATGACTCAGGCAGTGTGGTAACAACCTATACCTATACTCAGAATGACAACGAATTCACAGTTTTCTTAAGCGATACGGATGAAGAAAACGACTTAACCGTTTTCTGGGATGATGAAGCTATGACCGGGTACTTGCAGATCGGATCTGATTCATCAAACCGATCGTGCTGGGATAGTAATTTTGAGGATGTTGCCTGCGCCAGCGTTGGGTATTAATGGACTGATAAAGTAGCTATCAAGCCGGCCGGTTTTTTAATCAGTCGGCTTTTTTTATTTGGTGAGATTCCGGGATACAATCTCTACGTTCGACTTAAACTTATCATACTTAGCCCGTCGGATTGCACTTCCCTCAAAAGTCTCATCATACTGTTGGGGAGTAAGGTTCTCCCAGAACTCCATATCCCGTTCAACCACATACTCTCTTGGATGCAGGTCTTCAAATTGTGCCGTTATGGATTTACTGTTCCAGGGACATACATCCTGACAAATATCACAGCCATACACCCAGTTTTCAATATCTGTTTGGTACCGCCTGTCTATTTCTTCTTTCAGCTCAATGGTGAGGTAGGAAATACATTTAGTAGCATCCACTCTGTACGGTTCATAAATCGCATCAGTAGGGCAGGCATCCAGGCAGCGGGTACATGAGCCGCAATGGTCGGTTACGGGCGTGTCGTAGCTTAATTCGGCGTCTATTATCATTTCCCCGATAAATACAAACGAACCAATGTCTTTGTTCAGCAGGTTGGAATTTTTTCCGATCCAGCCAAGTCCGGCTCTTTGTGCCCATACCTTATCCAGTACCGGGGCAGAGTCCACGAAAATTCGTCCTTCAATTCCGCCTAATAATTCCTTGCTGAAATTGAACAGCTCCTTCAGCTTCTTCTTCAGCACTTTGTGGTAATCACGCCCGTGTGCATATTTGGCAATCAAGGGCTCGTTCTTTTCCCCGATTTGTTGTTGGTGGGATGGATGATAGTAGCTGGCTAAAACGGAAACCAACGTTTTTGAACCGGGAACCAAGAGGGTAGGATCAACTCTTTTATCAAAATGATTGCCCATCCAGTCCATAGTGCCGTTACGGTTTTGCTTCAGCCATTCCTCAAGGCGTCGGGCTTCATGAGGGAGATGTTGGGCTTTGGCGAATCCACAGGCATCAAATCCCAGCTGTAGGGCGCGCGAACGGATTTGTTCTGTGAATTTTTGCTGCTGAAGCATTCCGAATTACGTTTTTTCCGGAACCAGTTTCTCGCCTTTCCAGATTAAATTCTGAGTTTTACCATTTACCATACGTACCGTGCGGGCACGGTATTTTTTGACCACGGCATAATCGTGAGTAACCATCAATACGGCCATGCCCCGGTTGTTGATACTCCGCAGCAGCTCCATAATGTCTTTGGTGGCTTTGGGATCAAGGTTTCCGGTGGGTTCATCGGCCAGTAAAATTCGGGGCTCGTTAGCTAAAGCCCTTGCAATAACCACACGTTGTTGTTCACCTCCGGAGAGGTCCTTCGGCATGTGCTTTCTCCGATGACTAAGCCCAACCATAGTCAATACTTCCAATACGCGCTGTTTGATGAACTTGGGTTTTTCTCCGGTTACCTGAAGGGCAAAGGCTACATTTTCGTGTACGTTTCGATCCTGCAAAAGCTGGAAATCCTGAAATACAATACCGAGCCTTCTGCGCAGCATGGGTACTTCCCGTTCCGATATTTTGTTTACCGGGTATTCAGTCACACGAACGGTTCCGGTATAGGGTACAACATCACGGTACAAAAGTTTCAGGAAAGAGCTTTTTCCGATACCCGTCGGTCCAATCAGGTAGGCAAACTCACCGTTATGAAGCTTGAAGTTTACATCATCCAATACCCTGGTATGATCATATCTCAGGGTTACATTCTTAAGTTCAATTACTGCTGTTTCTGACATCGAAGTACCATCGTTACGCGTGTGCTTTTTTCGTCTGCATCCACCAAATCAAAACCCTCATATTTGGCTACCTGATGATAGGAGGTTTGTTCCAAAATTGATAGCATTTCCTTGAGCGAATAAATTCGCTGCCTGTGAATTTCATGGTAGCTTTCAAGAACGGTTTTACCATCGTCGTCCATTTTATCGATTTCAAACTCGTTGTAATGAAAATGCTCTCCCGGTTCATACCGGCTTTCCCTGAAATAGCGGTAGTTGCCAAAGCTGCCTTCTTCATTGTTGAGGTAATCTACCGCTTCCAGTGAGTTTTGCGGGGTGGAAAAGTCGAAGATCAATAATCCACCCGGATTCAAAATATTCGAACATCCTTTCAGCATTTTGTGGATTTCTTCTTTTGAGTGAAGGTAATTCACACTGTCGAATACAGAGAAGATAATATCATAAGTATCATTACTACGAATATCCCTGAAATCCATGGTATGAAAGTCAACATCTGCTTCCTGTTGTGCTGCTTTTAATCTGGCTTTCTCAATCATGGCAGACGACAGATCGGTAGCGGTAAGCTCATATTCGTCAAGTTGTGCAAGATGCAGGGAAATAGCCCCGGTTCCGCAAGCCAGTTCGAGCACATCAACAGGGTCTGGGTGGTGAGTTTGGATTACTTCATCTATAAAGTCTGCCCACATTTCATAGTCTACGTCCTTCATCAGGGTGTCGTAGAGTTCGGCCAATGCTGTATAGATTTTGGCTTGTTCAGTCTTCACTAAGTCGTTTATTTGCAAGTTCAACCGCCAGTTTGTACGCTTCTTTGAAAGAAGATGGATTGGCAACACCTTTGCCTGCTATATCAAAGGCCGTGCCATGATCCGGAGAAGTGCGGATGATAGGAAGTCCGGCCGTAAAATTCACCCCTTTACCAAAAGACAGTAGTTTAAACGGAGCCAGTCCCTGATCGTGATACATCGCTAAAATCGCATCGTGATGTTTGTGAAGCTGTTGCCCGAAAAAACCATCGGCGGGGAAGGGGCCATGAAGGGTTATATCTGTTCGTTTTTCCCTGATCATTTTCAGGGACGGGGTGATAGTATCAATTTCCTCCATACCAATTACACCACCATCACCGGCATGGGGATTTAAGCCGAACACGGCAATTTTAGGGTTTGTAATCCCAAAATCATGAATCAGGCTCGAGGAAAGAATTTCAACTTTCTCTTCGATGACATCCGGAGTGATGGCTTTTGAAATATCTTTCACCGGAATATGGGTCGTGGCCAATGCCACCCTCAAATCTCCGCTAACCAGCATCATAAGCACAGAATCGGTATTAGTTTGAGAAGCCAGGAATTCGGTATGCCCCGGTATTTCATAACCGGCCAGGTTCACGGCTTCTTTGGATATCGGAGCGGTTACCATTGCATTTACCACATGGTTCACGCAAAAATGTATGCATTGCTCGATGGATTGCATAGCCGCCTTGCCGCTTTGGGCAGACTGTATGCCCGGAGTCATTTTCAAATTATCTACAGCAAAGCTGAGAACGTTAATGGTTCCCGACTGTAAACCGGTGACGTCCTCTGAATAATTAACATCTAAATCATAAGGTAGGTAGGAGAGAACGGAGGTTATGATCTCTTTCGGGGAAATGATCACAGGAGTGGATGTTCCCAAATCCAAATCGGACAATGACTTCAGGACGATCTCCGGACCAATCCCGTTAAAGTCGCCAATCGAAATAGCTATGCGTGGAATATCTTTCTTAAGCATGATACGCCTAAAATAAGGCGATTAATGGGCAATACACAGCGTTATCGAGTTCCAACCAGCATAAAGTCGCCGAAGCCGGAAGTGGCCTCAAACACAAACGTACGACTTGGGTACTTCCAAAGCTCAATGGTTTTTCCGCTTTCCGGAAACCGGCGTTCTTTATTATTTGGGGGACCAAACTTTATATACACTTCTCCCTGATCACTTTCGTGACCCATGGGGTTTTCCTGGCTGCCGAACTCTTTGAAGGCAAAATCAATTCGACGGTAGTATTCGGCCATTAATTCGTTATACACAGTTTTTGGAGTTGGGTCTTTGCTGTCCCAGAATTCTCTGAACTTTCTTTCCCGCTCACGGTTATTTCCACTGTTTATTTGCTTGAGTTCTTTCTCAGAAATAATGTAGTTCAGATTATTAATGGCAACATCCAGGTTATACAGACTGGCAGGCATGTTTGGCCAGTAGGATCGGAAAAAGGATCTTGCTACCGGTTCATCTTGTCCGTCTTTGGTTAATTTCAATATATAAGGAGCATTTTCAAAAGTGCTTCCGGGAATGGATACAAGGGCATACGTATAGGGATGGTTACCCTGAACGAGATTCAGTGCCGGGTTTTCTGATTTAATAAGCCTGATCGTTGAGTTTTGAAATACTTCATCAGAATTGAGTTCTGCAGAATAGATAGTTTCAATAGAGGAGGTATCCCGCCGGGAAGTATTTGCCTTATCAACTTTTAAGTGGTACTTAGCTGAACCATCATAATCTGGAATTCGGACTAATGCATAGAAGTCTTCGCCGAACAGAACATTCTGCTCCATGTTCATCAGTTCCAACCGGTTTCCTTTTTTATTCTTTACTAAAATAACTTCTCCGGTTTTCTTTTGGGATAAGTCCGGAACATATATTCCCCGACGGCGTGTATTTCTTTCGTTTACTTCCTGCATCATAGCCAGCTGAAGAATAAAGTTGTAGTGTCCGGCATTAAGTTCTGTAGAGACTGAACCCGAAGCATACATCTTTGAGGATTGTGTTTGCTCAAAATTGGATGTGAAAAGAGTGTCTTTCCAAACATCACGGGAAGCAGAATTGGCAGACGGATCCTCCCGTCGTTTTAATTTCCCCTCAAAAATCTCTGTGCTAAGTCTTATTGTGGAGTAGAATTCAGCATTCTCAGGAGCATTCAGGTCGTTATTAAGTGGAATCTTTTTAAACGGGATAAAGTCATTATTAAACCTGAATACAAAGGCTAACGTTGTGTTTCCATCATCACCGGGAAGGATAATATCATCAATGAAAATAGTTGGGCTCTGCGACCTCATAACCAGTTGTCGATAATTTACCCGTTGTGCAAGTATGGAGGTGGAAAAACCTAAAAGCAAAAGGATGGCTAAAAGTCGCTTACTCATGGAAGTCATTTTTTTGAATGATTTAAATCAATATCGGGGTTTACACATTAAATATAATCCCTATTTTCAACGCAGCATTCGAATCAACATTATACAAACAAAAAAGATAACAGAATATGAGCAGTGAATCTGGAAGCGCTACCAACCATTGGTTACATAAAATTATTGAAGAATTCGGAGAAACTGAGGACAAGATTAAACTTGGCGGTGGGCAAAAACGAATTGACAAACAACACGCTAAAGGAAAGCTGACAGTACGTGAACGTATTGAAAAGCTTACCGATGAAGGTTCCCGTTTTTATGAACTTGGGCTTTGGGCCGGCTACGAGATGTATGAAGAGCAAGGCGGTTGTCCCTCAGGCGGAGTGGTGACCGGTATCGGGAGTGTAAGCGGAAGAAAGTGTATGATTGTAGCCAATGATGCGACTGTAAAAGCCGGTGCGTGGTTTCCCATCACTGCCAAGAAGAACCTGAGAGCGCAGGAAATTGCCATAGAAAATCATATTCCGCTGATCTACCTGGTTGACTCTGCCGGCGTTTATCTTCCTTTGCAGGATGAAATTTTTCCGGATAAAGATCACTTCGGGCGTATGTTCAGAAATAATGCCATTATATCCGCAAAAGGGATTCCTCAAATAGCGGCCATCATGGGAAGTTGTGTGGCCGGTGGAGCTTACCTGCCTATAATGAGTGATGAAGCTTTGATTGTAGATGGAACCGGAAGTGTGTTTTTGGCCGGAAGTTACCTGGTTAAAGCTGCCATCGGGGAAGAGGTTGACAACGAAACGCTGGGAGGTGCTACTACTCATACCGAAATTTCGGGTGTAACTGATTATAAGATGGAAGACGATGAAGAATGTCTGTCAACTATTCGGGATTTGGTGGATAAATTTGGTCCGTTTGATACAGCCGGGTTTAACCGAAAAGAAAGCAAAGATCCCAAACGTCCGGCCAGCGATGTGTTCGACATCGTTCCGGAATCCAGAACCAGTCCTTATGATATGTATGAAGTGTTAGACTGTATGGTGGATGAGGACAGCTTCACCGAATTCAAAAAAGGATATGGGCAAACACTTATTACCGGCTTTGCACGGATTGATGGATGGAGCGTAGGCATTGTTGCCAATCAGCGAACGGTAAACCGAACCAAGAAAGGGGAGATGCAGATCGGTGGAGTGATTTACTCAGACAGCGCTGATAAAGCAGCTCGGTTTATTATGAACTGCAACCAAAAGAAAATACCATTGGTGTTTTTGCAGGATGTAACCGGTTTTATGATCGGGAAACGAAGTGAGCATGGAGGCATTATCAAAGACGGGGCTAAAATGGTAAATGCCATGAGTAACAGCACGGTTCCGAAAATCACTATTGTAGTCGGTAACAGTTACGGAGCCGGAAATTATGCCATGTGTGGACGAGCTTATGACCCACGGTTTATGTACGCATGGCCTACCGCTAAGATCGCAGTAATGAGCGGAGCCTCAGCCTCAAAAACCCTGATGCAGATTCAGGTTGCAGCCATGAAGAAGAAGGGAGAAGAGGTAAGTGAGGAAGATCAGGAGCGAATTATGAAAGAAATCAGTGACCGCTACGACAAGCAAACGGATGTCCGCTATGCAGCCTCGAGGTTATGGGTTGATGGAATTATTAATCCATTAGATACGCGCGCCCGGATTTCAAAAGCGATTGAGTGTGCAAACCTGAACCCGGAAATTGAGGAATTCAAAACAGGGGTTATGCAAACCTAAAAGGAAGCCCACCAGCCGGCCACTATTGCCAAACTAAAGCTGAGCAGAGTCCCGATCATAATATATTCGGTTTGTTTTCTCTGCTCGGCCTTTTGAAGGTCGCTGAATCTGAAAACGGATTTAGCTGCCAGTAAAAATCCGATGCCGCTCCAGTTGTTAGTGAGGATGAAACCGAGAATTAGTAGTCGCTCAAGAATGCCGATGTATTCCCCGGCATTTTCAAGCCCGTTATCGTCTTGCTGAGCCTTAATCTCTTTAGCACTTGGTTGCGGGCCCCAGTCATCCGGTAAAAGCTGGTTAATGAGTATGGAGGCGGGTTTTGTCACAAATACAAACGCAACAATCACTCCCCACTCTATGCTACTTATAGATATCTCCGGAAAGTTAAAATCACTAATAATGAGCATGGAAAGGGCAATCACCAGCAAGTGAATCAGCTGATCAAGGAAAAAAGAAAGGCGCTTCTTCTTAGCAAAGGCTTTGATGGGATCAATAAGGATGTGGGTTCCACCAATCAAAAGAGCAAGAAACCAAACGCTTGAAAATCCGCCCATCCATAAAGCACCGAAAGCAAGGGCTATATGAACAAAGCCGTGAAGGTACAAAGGACCTGCTTTCCATTTCTTTTGCCGGCGCTCCTCTATCCAGTGGGTGGGTTGAAGAAGGAAATCGCCAAGCAGATGAGCAAGAACCAGCATCAAAAATAAATCATCCATGGTTACATATATTTGGTTTTGGTTTCAAACCGGTTCAGCAATAGCTCAAACTCATCGATATGAGCTCTTTTTTTTCTTTTAGATACAGCCGGCTGAGAAATATTCAGTTCTTTGGCGATTTCAGATTGTGTCAAGTTCTCCATCCAAAAATACCATGCAATCTCAGCATCCGCTTGAGACCAGCTCTTGACGAAAATATCAGCAAAGGTCAGGCTTACACTCATTTCACCGTCAAAGTCAGGATTGTCGGATGATAATGCAAGACGGTCATCCGAGTTTTTCAATTCATCAAGGGCATGGCCGGAACGAGTAAAAGCATCTCCGAATGACTCATTTACACTGTTTTCCAGATAAGCATATTCCCCGATTCCAATGGCAATTCGGGTATCCATTTTGTGATCGGTTTTGGTTGATTTAATAAGTCCGGCCCTGATAATAAAGGCAACCCTTAGTGCCTGTCGGGGATCATGGAGTCCAAGCTGGAATCCGTCTCCACGATGCATTTCCGCACCATTTCCTGTTAATTCAAAACGATCTTCTATACGCACAAAAATTTCTTTCAGGTCAGGAAGCCAGGTTTCTGAGCTATCAGCTGAAGTTGAATAAACAATATCTCCTGTTAGAACTGCAATCATACCATTCCAAATATTAATTCCTCAAACATTACTTAATTAAGTTATAAATAGCAAATATAACCTAATTGAGTTAAAGTAGATTTGTTAATTATCAGAAAGCCCACTGTTGCAATCAGTTCAGGCAGATGATATTATCAAAGAGAAAGAACTCAACCCAACAAACTATTTTTTGAATTACGAGCTAACCAAAGAGTATAACCTGATTTTTCTGGGTGTAGAAGCCAGCTTTACATTAATCGACTTTCTGCTATTCTTTTCAAGCTTTTTATTAGGCTTTGTATTCGCATTGTTCTTTTTGATTTTTGCAGTAGCGGTGCTCCAGAAAATTTTTTCCCGGTATGAGTTCGAGTTTAACACCGATGAGTATACCATCACCAAGTACTATAAACTTTTCAGTTATTTCAGGTTCAGGTTACGAACCATAAGTTTTGGGGAAGTGGAAGAATTTTTACTCTCCAATCATGAGACCGGAAAAGCTTTATTCAGCAAGGGCATGGAGAATAAAGAGTGGTTTACTTTCGATATAATGACGGAAAATGGATATATCAGATTGGTTAAGTCTGACAAGGAAGAGTTAGATGAAGTATATGATATTTTCCGGGAACTGGAAGAAAAGCTCGATATCTATTTCAAATTCAAAGTGGAATTTATAGAACCGCTGAAATGATTACGGATTCATTATAAATATACATATTACCATAGCGACAAGTCTGAACTCATGATTTCACACACCCAGGTCATTATTTTACGGGTTATCGATTACCAGGAGTCGAGCAAGATTCTTACGGTACTTTCGGCAGAGCACGGCAAGATTGCCCTGATAGCTAAAGGAGCGAAAAAGCCGAAAAGTAAACTTGCAGGTATTTTGGAGATAGGAGTGGTATTAGATGTGGTTTACTACTACAAAGCTAACCGGGGTGTACAAACGCTAACCGAAGCCTCAGTTCAGTATTCAACCGATCAGTTTCGCAAAGATTTTGAGAAAGCGGCCATTTTATATTCCACGCTCGAAATTGTATCACAATTAGTTCACGAAAATGAGGTTAATAAGCCGGTATTTGAGTTCAGCAGAAATTTTATTGAGTGGTTGGGCGACACCAGGGAAACTTATCCATCAGTATTTGCGTACGTCCAGCTCCGTTTGGCTGAAATCTCAGGAATTGGTTTAATCAGTGGGTTGGCCGAAGTCCCGGATCAAGCTTACTTAAATGTGTCGAGCGGAAAAATTTCGGAACAGTCGGAAGAAGAATTGTCTTATAAACTAACAGCTGCCCAAACGCGGTTTTTAATTTTAGGAATGTCCACAAAAAGTAAGAATATTTTTAAAGTGGGATTAGAGAATGGAGAGCTAAGGCAACTTGTTCACCATTTAGATGTTTATTTTAAATACCATATTGAAGGATATCAGGAAAGAAGGTCGGATTCCATTTTTGAACAGATGCTATAGGTGATTCTATGAAACGTAAAGACTTAATTCTCACAGCCATATTACTGATAATGATTGGCATTACCGCCGGCACGCTGATTGCGCTGTATACCATTAACGAGGAACTGGCACCTCTTGCAGAAGTAAGGACTACCGAAATCACCCAAAGCAATGAACCTTTCATTACAGACAAGGAACTGGAAGGAGCTGATGCACGATTTCTGTTTAAAAAGATAGCCGAAGAAGTTACACCGACCGTAGTATATATAGAAGCCATTGTGCCTGTAGATGAAGCTATCCCACAAGATGAAAGTCATGAATTTGACGGAGAGGAAGATGACGGCGAAAGCATTTGGGATCGCTTGATGCCCAGACGAGCCCGAACAGTTGGCTCAGGTGTTTTGATTACCACTGACGGATACATTCTAACCAATTATCATGTAATTGATGGCGCAGTTGAGAAAGGACTGAGGGTAGTACTTAACGACAAACGGGAATATCCTGCAAAGGTAGTTGGTATTGATGCGAGTACGGATTTGGCCGTTATTAAAATAAATGGCGAGAATTTACCCAAGGTAACTATTGGAGATTCAGAAACACTGGATGTTGGGGAATGGGTACTGGCCATTGGGAACCCGTTTAGGTTAAGATCAACGGTAACAGCCGGTATTGTGAGTGCCCTTAGTCGGGATGTTCAGATTATAGATGATCGAATGAGAATCGAAAGTTTTATTCAAACTGATGCTGCAATTAACAAAGGGAACAGTGGCGGAGCATTGGTTAATACAAGTGGACAGCTGATTGGGATAAATACGGCGATAGCATCTCAAACCGGCGCTTATCAGGGATATGGATTTGCTGTCCCAAGCAACCTGGCTATTAAAGTAGCCAAAGACCTGATTGAATACGGACAGGTTCGCCGTGCTCTGTTGGGGGTATCTATTGCCGGTGTTAATTATGATCGGGCCATTGAAAAAGGAATGGAAACTGTCAGGGGAGTTGAAATCTTAAGTACTTCACAGGACGGAGCTGCTTCTCAGGCCGGTATTATTCCGGGTGATGTGGTGCTCAGTGTAAATGGTAAAGAGGTTTATGAAGCCAATCAGCTTCAGCAGCAAGTAGCAGTTATGAGTCCGGGAGAAGTAGTAAAGTTGAATATACTTCGGAACGGAAGAGAGCTGGAAAAGGAAGTGAAGCTTAAGCTACTGGAGTCCGAAAACATTCCGGAAATATCATCCAACGAAATCCCAATTGATCCCCGAGAAATTCCGGAAGGAAATAATGAAGGGGTGATGTACCAGGAATTTGATTTAGGCTTTCGGGTGATGGCACTTGCCAAAGCAGAAAATGCTCAAAAGTTTGATTTAATTGTTGATCAGGTTTACAAATATTCAGAAGCATGGAACAGGGGACTTCGGCAAGATCAACAGATTATAAAAATAGGAGAAGAAAAGGTTGAAGATCTCTCCAGTTTAGAAGAACTTATGCGCCGATATTTAAATGAAAAAGGATCGGTGACGCTGGAAATCATAAATGAAGAAGATGCCCGCGGTTTCATCGAGTTAAAAAGAAATTAAATGACCCATTTTTTAAAGGTACCTGTATTCTTGTCCGCTCTTTTAATAGGCTTTGCAGCCTGTTCCTCCTCAGAAAAAGCCTCCGTTCCCTCATCTTCGTTATCCATGTACCCGACCTGGTACAGCACCGCTGATTTTGATACTGATTCAACTTCTTTTCACGGTTTTGCAACCGCAATTTCAGCCGACTCCTTAGTAGCCATTGCGAACGCAGAGCTGCAGGCCCGGGCAAACCTTGAAAGTGCTATAGCCTACAAAATGGAAGATGTGAGGGCTGTATTGGAAGAGCAAGGAAATGCAACGGTATCAAATTCTGACTTCATTCTCACCTTACGTAACGCTCACAATCAGGTGCAGGAAGCAGCAAGCCTTTCGAATGGAGTTTCCCGCTCTGATGAGGGCAAATACAGAGGGTATGCCAGAGTCTCGATTACCAAATCGGCTTTTGATCAACTTATGAAATCAGCATTTTCCGGAAAGTCCGGCTACTGGCAAATAATCAGCTCTTCTGCTGCCTATGCAGATGAGATGAATTAATGGGTATAATATTTACAAAATTTAGATCGGCACGCCTTTTTTAATACCTAATTAATTCAGTTATTTCGGCACCTAAAACCATAATCAGTACAGGTGCTATGAGAAAACACATTCTTTTATTGGCGTTTTTGTTTTTGGGTACGAGTCTGCAGGGAGTATTTGCTCAGACCTCACCCGCACATGCGCTAAAAAACATTACTATTCATAATGCCGATGGATCCGTAACCGAGTCAGCCACTATTGTTTGGCGGGCTGGGGTTATTGAAGCCGTTGGAACAAACGTAAACATTCCCTTTGATGCTTTTGAGATAGATGGAGGAGATAGTCTCCATGTTTATCCCGGGTTTATTGATGGGTTTTCTATTTGGGGAAGTCCCGATCTTCCAAGAAATTTGGAGTCATTAGACAACCCCGGAGACCCGCCCTATGACCGTGCTGGTATTCAGCCCGAGAGGAAGCCAAGTAATTTATTAAAAGACGACAAAGCTTTTGAAGCAGGAATGAAAGCCGGTTTCACGGCAGCGGCTCTCTATCCGAACGGTTACATGCTGCCCGGACAGGTAGAAATCTTTTATCTGGCACCAGAATCTGATAATGTTGGTTTATTGAAGGAAAGCATGGCGCTGGCCGGTTCTTTTGATGAAGCCCCCGGAGGATGGGGTAACGGAGCATATCCATCTACGATGATGGGAGTGATGGCTCAGTTTCGTCAGGTTATGTTTGATGCGAGTGCTTTACAGCAACACATCAAGTACTACTCTCAGAATCCTGAAATGCCGGCTCCAAAACGAGATAAAGTGCTGGAAGCTCTATTCCCATTGGTAAATAAGGCTACACCGCTTTATTTCGAAGTGGATTCCAAAGAGCACATGGAGCGATTATTCAAGCTACAAGATGAATTTGGGTTTAAAGCTGTTATTGTTTCAGGTAAGGAAGCTTATGCACAGGCAGCTGAGTTGAAGCGTAGAAACATCCCGGTACTTGCCGGTATAGACTTTACGGATGCGCCTGATTGGTACTCAAAGATGAAGAAAGCTGAAGAAAAGTCAGAGGAAGAAGAGGGAGACTCTGATCAAGCAGAAGAGGAAGAGAAAGAGGAAATTTCGGAAGAAGAACAGCAGTATCGTGATAAACGACTGGCTGCATGGAAAGCGGAAGTCACGAACATCAAGAAACTGATGGATGCCGGTGTTTCTGTTGGATATGCATCTGCCGGACTCGAGCTGAAAGATCTTTCCAAAAAGCTGGACATCTTGATGGATGAAGGAGGGCTGTCTGAGGCTGATGTCGTAAAACTAATGACTACAAATACGGCTTCCATCCTGGGTTTAAATAACACGCTGGGAAGTATGGCCAAAGGGAAAAATGCCAGTTTCTCGGTTTTTGATAAACCCATGTCAGAAGATAAAGCGAAGGTGCTTCAAAGCATTTCGAACGGCACTATTCACGAATTTAACGGAGAGTAAAGATGAAGAAACTAATTACACTTTTATTGCTCCTTGGTTTCTGTATTACAGCTGAAGCTCAGGACAAAGGCTCAGTGCTGATACAGAATGCAACGGTTATCACAATTACTGACGGAGATCTCGAGGATACGGATGTACTCATTCGTGATGGAATTATTCGCGAAATAGGAAAGGACCTGCGTGCCCCGCGAGGAGTTGAAACCATTGATGCTACCGGTAAATACCTGATGCCGGGCATTATCGATGCTCACTCACACTTAAACGGCGTGGATATTAATGAAGGCCGAAATCCGGTTACTGCAGAAGTAACCATGGAAGAATCGGTAGATCCAAATGAAGTAGGAATCTACCATGCACTGGCAGGGGGTGCTACAAGTATTCACCTGATGCACGGCTCAGCAAATGTAATTGGAGGTCAGGGCGAGACGCTTAAGCTTCGTTACGGTGCTTCCCAGGAAGGCATGAAGTTTGAAGATGCACCAAGAACCATCAAGTTTGCCTTGGGTGAAAACCCAACCCGTGTACACGGACAGGGTAACGGCATTCAGCCACGAACCCGAATGGGAGTTGAGCAGGTTATCAGAGGTCACTTCGATGAAGCCATCGATTACAAACGGAAACGAGAGGCTTATCTGAATGCAAAAGAGCAATATGACCGACGAGGACGCGGAACACCACCTGTTCCTGTGGCTAAAAATCTTCGTTATGAAGTTCTTAACGACATCATAGAGGGAGAGATTCTGGTCCACTGCCACTCTTACCGTTCTGATGAGATTTTAATGCTGATGCGTGTTTTCAATGATTATGGTGTCAAGAATTATACTTTCCAGCATGCCAATGAGGCGTTCAAGGTAGCTCCTGAACTGGCAAAAAATGGAGCACATACTTCCGTTTTCTCTGACTGGTGGGCGTATAAGTTCGAGGTGTACTACTCAACGGCTTACAACGCTTCAATTCTGAATGCCAATGGAGTCATTAACTCCATTAACAGTGATAATGACCAGTTGCTGCGAACGCTGAATCATGAAGCAGCTAAGGTAGTCAGATATGGAAATACTTCTGTAAACGATGCTCTGAAAATGATTACTTTGCATCCCGCTATTCAGCTGGGCATTGACGATCGAGTGGGAAGCATCGAAGAAGGAAAACACGGTGATGTGGTAATCTGGGACGGACACCCGTTCAGTATCTACAGCAAAGCTGTGATGACATTCGTGGATGGTAAAAAATACTTCGATATCGAAAATGATCCCGATGATATGCGCATCCAAATCAACCCGGGAACAGAGTTTGAAGACGGGTCCAATTTTCGCCGTATTGTTGATAACCGCGAAGAAGATTCCTGTATTCAGGACGTCTTTATTCTGATGGAGAATCAATCCGCCCATAACCATTCCCAAAACTAAACAGGAGACAGCATCATGAAGAAACTCAATATTTTTGTTTTTGCAGCTGTTCTGCTGTTTGGATTAAATGCCACAGCGGAAGCACAAATCACCGAAAAACCTGAATTTGGTAAATTTGCCATCACAGGGGCCACCATTCACACGGTAACCAACGGAACCATTGAAGGTGGAGTTATTTTGATTGACGGAGAAGAAATTGTCCAGGTAGGTCAGAATGTAAGAATCACAAACGATTACCAGCGTATTGATGCTTCAGGAAAGCATGTTTATCCCGGGTTTATAGACGGCTGGTCAGCTTTAGGACTGGTTGAGGTTTCGGCTGTTGCCGTAACCGTTGATAACCGGGAATTAGGTCAATTCAACCCTCATATGTATGCTTTTACAGCCTTCAACCCGCATAGTGCTTCTGTGCCGGTAACAAGAGTTAGTGGTGTTACCACAGTTATGACACGCCCAAGTTCGGGAAGTATAGCCGGTAAAGGTGCGGTTATGGATTTATGGGGATATTCTCCGGATTCTATGGCTGTGAAGAAAAGCGGAGCGCTGATTTTGAACCTTCCATCTTCTCAGGGAGGAGGCTGGTGGGATAACCGGTCGGAAGAGGAGATCAGAAAGCAATACGAGCAGAACATTAAAGAGATCAATGACTTCATTGAAAAAGCTAAATTCTATCATGAAATGATGGAAGCTTACAATGAAAATCCATCCGGTAAAACCAAGCCGGATTATGATCCTCGAATGGACGCAATGGGAGAAGTACTTTCAGGTGAAGTTCCGGTTGTGATTTCCGTTAACCGAGAGCAGCAAATACTAGATGCCATCGAATGGACAAAATCTCATGAAAACATGAACTTTGTGTTTGCCGGCGTTGAAGAAGGCTGGCGGGTAGCTGATGAAATAGCTGAAGCAGGTATCCCTGTTCTGACAACCACTCTTTACACTCCTGCTCGTGACTATGACAACTACCAGCGCCCATATCAAAATCCCGGTTTGATGGCGGCTGCAGGAGTGAAAGTTGCTATCGTCTCTGACGACACCGAGAACTCCCGGAACGCTCCATTTGAAGCCGGATATGCAGCGGCATATGGCTTGGGCAAAGAAGAAGCTATTAAAGCTTTGACCATTAATCCTGCTGAGATATTTGGCGTGGATAATGTGCTCGGATCTTTGGAAGCAGGCAAACAAGCGAATTTGTTCATCTCTGATGGTGATCCGCTGGAGCCTATGACCAATATTGAACAGGTATTTATTAAGGGGTATAAAATCCCGATGACAAGTCGTCACACACAGCTCTATGATGAATTTTTGAATCGTGATGCTGTGAATAAGTAAATTTTGAACAGTAGGTCATAGTTCTCCGGGAAAGCCCATCCTAATTTAAGGATGGGCTTTTTTGTTATTTAAACACGTTTAAAGCACTTTTTTATAAGGTTGATTTTGTTATTTTCTGCTGTTTAAAATTAAATGTGTGTTATTTAACACATCGGGTTTGGTAAAGTGGATTGACATCCAATCTGATAGCTATGATTATCAGACGAATTCCGAAATGGAAGCAGGCAATGAGTATGAGATTTAAGGTTAGTAGTTTATTAGCAGTTATCCTTTTTTTACTGCCGGTTTTATCGTTTGCACAACAGCGGGCACCTTCCCTTAGTTTGGATGAAATTCGCAAAGAAATAGAGCTGCTTGAGTCTCAGGATGATAAACTGAGAACCTACATAGAAATGAGTAACCGATACTTTCGGAATGCTCCTGACTCTCTGCTGGTGATCGCAGGTGAAATAAACCAACTTGAAGGGGTACAGGAAGAGAAGAAAGAAGCCTTCATTTCATTCCTGAACGCTAATGCCTACCGGTTGATGAATGCTGACTCAACAATATTCTATGCCAGCAGGGCTTCTGACAAACTTCGGGAACTGGGTGAGCATAACTCGTACCTGATGATGGAGAACCTTCAGGCTATGCAATATGCACGTAAGGATCAATACCTGGAAGCAGAATCACTGTATCTGGACGCCATTTCCTACCGAAGCGAACTTGAGGAACAGGTAGAATATCCCATTCAATTCTTTTACGGCAACCTCGGAAATTTGTATGTGACGGTAGGTGCTCACGATTTGGCCATACAGATGTTTGAGAAATTTTTGGAGCATGAGGATAGTCCGCCCAATCGATGCAATATCTTGTCAAAACTGGCAACCAGCTTTATGGAACTGGATGATATGGATCGGGCAATATCAACCCTTAGTCCCTGTCTGGAATATGAAAACTTACCTCCGCCTATAAGTGCGATGGTACGATCCAATTTGAGTTCCATGTATCAGCGGGAAGATCTGCCCCGGGCAACTCAGCTCATGGAGGAAGCTACTTCTATCAGTTCACGATACAGGGTACCGAATATTGGTAATTCGCATTTAGCGAGGCTTGGCAATCTTTATCTGGATCAGGGTTTGGTTGAAGAAGCCGATTCTGTAGGTAGAATTATAAGAACCGCTCCGCCCACACCTTTTTCGCGACCGAATGAAGACATTAGAAAGTATGAATTTCTATCAGAATTACACTTGGCGAAGGCTGAGTATTCAGAAAGCCTGAGGTATGCAGATCAGGCTATTGAAATAGCAGAGAAACACAACCTGTCCAGAATGATGAGAAAGGTGTATGAACTAAAAGCTAATGCTTTTGAGAAGACAGGTGATCTGGATAATGCGCTAATTAATGAACGGCTTCAACGAACACATGAAAACGAAATTAATGAAAGAAGGAGAGAGCGAAATGAAGCCATGCTAGCTGTACGATATCAGCTTAAGAATAAAGAAGCTCAGTTAATGGACGCCAACCTGGAGATCGAGAATATCAGGCTGAGGAATATGTTGATCATTGTGGGGTTGATATTGATTACCGGCTATGTTTTTTACCGTTATCGATTGTATTACTTACTTAAGGAAGAAAAAACAAGAAATCAGATTGCCCGGGACCTGCATGACGATTTAAGCGGAACCTTAAGCAGTATCAGCTTTTTCAGTGAAGCAGCTCATCGGGTAAACAAAGAAAGGGGAGATTCTGAACGCTTCCTTAACATCATTACTAAGAGCGCTGTGGAGGCCAAAGAGAAAATCAATGACATAATTTGGGCGATTGATCCATCCAAAGATGATTGGTCTGTTTTTCTGAAAAAATGTAAACGGTTTGCGGCTGATGTACTGGACAGCAACGATATTGAGTATAGTTTTGATATGGACGAGGATTTCAGCTTTCCGGTAGAGCTTCAATTTCGCCAGAATTTATGGCTCATTTATAAAGAGTGCATCACAAATCTGAGTAAGCATTCTAAAGCCACCAAAGTTGGGATTACATTACAGGAAAAGAGAGATCATGTTTTCTTAAGTATTGTTGATAACGGATTGGGTTTTGACCCTGAAAGCCTCAAATCAGGTAATGGTATTGATAACATCCGGTACAGGGCAGAGCAAATACAAGGTACCGTTGATCTGGAATCAGCTCCGGGAGAAGGAACGAAATGGACCTTTACGTTCAGTATCTCCTGAAATTCCTTAGAACTGCCTGAATAGGTGGTTACTTTTTCTTAGTTAATGGCTATATAGCATTAAAAATCAGCCCCATGATTAACATTGTAATTATCGAAGACAACAAGTATATGCGGGAAGGCTGGAAAACTATTCTCGACTTTGAGCAAGACTTGTGTGTAATCGCTGAATATGAAAGTTGCGAAGATGCCTTTGAAGATACACAGCTTGCAAAAGCCAATGTTGTTCTGCTTGATATTCAGCTGCCGGGAATTCATGGTACAGAAGGAGTTAAAATTATCCGTGATAAGTTTCCTCATCTATCTGTTATGATGGTGACTATCCACGATGATGATGAACGCATTTTTAAGGCGCTTAAAAATGGGGCCATCGGGTATCTGTCCAAGAAAATATCTCCTGACGACTTAATTGATGCTGTTCATATTGCCCAGAACGGGGGATCTCCCATGAGTCCGAACATAGCCAAAAAGGTAATTAGCTCTTTTCAGGCCTCAACAGATGTTGACATTGAACTATCAGATGCTGAGGTCAGAATACTGACATTGTTGGCCGAAGGGTATTCATACAAAGGTATTTCAAAAGAAGTGTTCCTATCTGTTGACGGAGTTCGCTATCACATCCGGAATATTTATAATAAACTGGAAGTGAGCAATAAGAGTGAAGCAGTAGCTAAAGCACTTCGTGATAAACTGATCTGAAATACCGGAGATTTATTAAAAAAACCTAATAACTCAAATACTACATAAGTATGTAGTGTTTGATGAAAGAATATTCTCGATCATAGTGGCGTATCAGAGTAAAAACTGGTTTGGGTTTTCGGGGTACAAATTACCAAATTGAGTTTTACTCATTTACTAACCTAAAGAACTGCTAAAGGCCTGTCTGTGAAATGACGGGCCTTTTTGTGTTTATATAGCTTACCCAACAGGAGCAAGGTAGAACCATGAAAAAGAAGACCTTGCTATATGCTACAGCTCAGTCCGATTTATAAGTGATTAGCTGCTATTATACTCATCAGCATCATTAACCCGATTGTTGTAGCTGGAACAATACCATCTAAAAATAAAGACATAAAAAAAGAGCTGCCCGAGAGCAGCCCTTTAAAGTTACTATGTATTTAACTGAGCGCTGAGTTCTACTTGATCAGCATCAGTTTCTTCGTTTGAACGAAATCTCCGGCTACGATACGGTATATATACATACCGCTGGCAAGGGTAGCGGCATCGAACTGTACTTTGTACGTTCCGGCACTCTTGCGATCGTTAACCAGGGTCATTACTTCCTGCCCAAGTGTATTGTACACCTTCATTATAACATCACTTGCTTCAGGAATGCCATATTGAATAGTAGTAGTTGGGTTGAATGGATTCGGGTAGTTCTGATCCATATGGAATTTTTCAGGAATGATGTTTTCCTCTTCATTCGAAGTAACGGTAGGATCGATTCCAACGGTAAATGAAACTGCATTCGCCTGGTTGGAGGCCCTGTCCATAATTCCGCCTTCGTAATAGTTCTCGATTTCGAAGTCATCTTCTCTACAAACGGTTTCGCATATTTCGAGAGAGTCTTCATCGAAAACAAAATCCCCGTTATGCACCACGAATTCGTAGCCTGAAACTTCCAGTTCCTGGTTGAAGACTACTTCAAAATACAAGCCCATGGAATCGCTTCGGCTTCCTTCGCCCATCATAAAATCTCCTTCGCTATACTGTTTAAAGTATCGCTTGAAGACATCCTGACGGTAGTGCCATGTTCCGGAAGCTGTATCATATGCTCCGTAACGCTTGTCCGGCTCTATCAGGTAAACATCTACGTAGATTTCGTCAAGTGCTACTCCGGACCCTGCCTGGTTACCGGCCATTGCATCTCTGACAATGAACGAAAGCGTGTTCTTATGACCGGATTGAATCATATCAACGAACTGAATATCCTGAGAAATTACAGGCTTCTTCTTGTCGACTATGAAATCGTAAGTCATATCCAGGCGGTTGCCATTGTTGTTGGTGATTACAAACCGTACGGTATGCAGACCTTCATTCAGATTCAGGTCTTCAATATCGTTGTCTGCAACTATTTTCCAGCCATTTTCCAGCCCGTCTGCAGAATAGGTATCAGCACCTATGATGGAGCCATCTACAATCATCCAGTACTCATTGAAGCTATTTACCTTATCATCAGAAACGGTGATGGAAAGGAAATGATCTTCATTCACATATGGTACATCACTGTCAATAGAGGTATTAACTACTCTCATTGATCCCGGGTTGTTAACAACCGCCCCTTCAAGTACCAAGGCTAAACGCATGGCCGTAGTAGGAAGGTATTCCATCGTGAAATGGAACATGTTATTGTCGGTGTCAATCTGCTTGTCAAGTATTCCCTGGAAGCTGATCTCAGTGTCTCCCACATCGGTAAAACCAACGCAAAGGGCAGCGATTTCATCATCAGTGGAACCATTCTCATTTAGGTCCATGATGTCAGCCGGGTTATAAGAAATAGAGAAGTTAACTCTTCGTCCATCCCGTACAGCATTACTTGTAAACGAATTCAGGTAATAAGCTGTACCAATCTGTCCGTATTGAGCTTCACTGGCATGTGTAAAGAATAAGCTTGAAGGGTCTTCCTCAATCATAAGGTTGGCGTTTTTGTCAAGCGTATTCTCCTGAATATCAATCATGAAGTTACCATCCTGGGAAACTACCATTCCACCATTTTGGGCAGCTACTCGTTGCACTTCAATGATTTCACGGGTCATAATGGTTTCACCGGTAGGTAGTACCGTTGTAACGTAAGCATAAAACTTACCGCCGCCAGTAATGTCAACGTCATCATCAAGGCGTATGGCATCATTTTCATCCTTGAATCCAAGGTAGTTGCCGTCTATAGCTTCAAGCGGACTGGAAATACCAAACCAATCGCTATCGGTATAATCAGCCCATCTCGGGAAAATGGCCCACTCAAGACTATTAAGAGTAGAGAATGTATTCTGATCGGCTAAAAGGAACAGACTTACATTATCGTTAGTATTGATTGGAGCGATTTCAACCCGGATATCATTGATCTCACCTTTAGCTCTGTAGAGAGAAAGGTCAATGTCGTCTGAAGTAATAGGAGTGAAGACACCCTGCATTTGATTTACTTCAGGACCTGCCTTAGCTCGTACATCTGAGCTTTCGGAATGGTTGATCATGATAGTGGTCGAGTTTTGATGCTCTGATTCATACAACTCTTCATTTTCACCGGCTGTTAACCTGAACATCAGGTTACCCAAAGGTAACTGGAAATCTTCCAGGTTCATGCTGGTATATTTGTAGGCATCATATCCAAAACTTTGGAAGTAACTGAAATCACCATCTTCAATAACAGATACCTGCTCATAGGTCGCTCCACTGTCGGTAGAAACCTCCAGAATAGCTGTTTGGGTATGAGGAGTAGCCTGCACGTAAATATCACCGTGTTCGTCACTTAAACCGGTAATGTGTGCTCTTGGTCCTACAGCGGTAAATTCAACGGTTCCTGCCTCGTAGCGGTTACCAAAGTCATCAATCAGATACATGGTAAGTACATAAACCGCACCCGGATCTAATTCATCCACGTCCAGTTCATATGTTGCTCCGGCACCAGTCATAGTGGCAATGGTTTGATCCTGAGAAGATCGGAAATCATCATAATCTCCGGGCTCTCTGGCCGCACCTCTTCGGATATCTAAAATGGCTCTGTTGAAGTCATTCTCTTCTTCATCCAGCTCAAAGCCTATGGTTACCATACCACTCCATGAATTGAAGTCTGTGAAAGACTGAGAACCCCAGTCATCAGCATTTACAGGAGAGGAGGGATGCTCAATCGACATTCCGTTAACGGCAATGGTTCCTGATGGAGAGATATCGTCGTAGAAAACTTCGATGGTAGCTACCGCCATTGGATCATCCATGTTACCGGTAATGTTCTGATAAATACCTGCAGAGTCAAAACCGACCGCACGGAATGTGAACACACCTTCCACATTGTCGATATCAAACAACCCTTCCAGTGTTAATTCATCTACATCAGTAGTAAAGATACCGTCGGTGGTTTCTGCAGTTACAGAATCGATGAGTACCCATGTAGTATCAGCACCATCTTCAACCATAGGATTGGTGGCAACGAATTTACCTTCGAAAAGGGTACCGTAAGCATCTCCGCCATTTTCAGCTGATAACGTGATATCCTCGCTGCCATGTAAGGTGTTGTCCGGCTGCTCAAGGATAGCCACACGTTCGGTTGTACCGTTATGCGTGTTATCAATGCGCAGAGCATAGGAGGTATCGGCTACGGTGACTTGTGTACCATCAAAGCGATCATATTCAAAACCGTACGTCACGGTTCGGAGCAGATAATCGCCGTCGGCTAAGTCAGTAGTTAAGAACGGATAGGTATAATCACCGGCTCCGTCCAGAGAATCTACAGGTAAGGTTACCAGTTCAGAATAGGTAGTATCCGTTTCGTTATACGTACCATACTGGATCATGACGCTGTCAACCAGCTCGCGGTCGCTTTGCAGGTCAAGATCAAGTTCAAGTGTATCACGTACAGTGTTGTTGGCAAAACCATCAAGTAAGGCTACCCATGGCTGTGCATTATTAAAAATCTGGATAGTTCCAACATTTGGAGTACCAATGTAGTTCTCATTATCATTTCCAAATACATCGGTAAAGTTTACGGTTATATCACCAGAGCCGGGAGTCAGATCCACATCTACGTCCATATCATTATCCGGGATGGCGAACTCTACCGTATAGGTATCCGATGTTTGAGCAGTGATTTCTCCAATAATGGTATTACCACCGTAATCCAGTTCGAATTCGGCACCATCAGCGGCTATGTCATCGGCATAATGGGTGAATTCAAGCGTAAGAACTCCACCGGCATTAATCGGAGGGTAGTTGCCGTCAGCGTTATCAGCAAGGATATCGATGCCGTTTACTTCCGACAGGATATAATCAGCCGATACGTTATCAACGTTAACCGGGAAGTACATAGGCATGCTTTGGTTGCCCAGATTGTCGGTTGATATAACTCTGAAAACAAACATTCCATCAAATAACTCGTTGGTTAGATCTCCGTCATAGTCTTCCGAATCGAAAGCGAAGCGGAATGGATACTCAGTCAGCGAAGCTGCGTTAAAGTAATTTGTAGTAGAATCAATAAGTACCCGCTGTACATCTACATCCAATTCATTGAGATCATCGTCTGTTGAATTGAACTGTACTCTTGTATTATCGCCGGTAATGTAATCGGTTCCACCAAAATCGATGGCGTCAAGCAAAGCTAAAGTCAGCGACGGTGCGGTCGTATCATAGAAAACCGGGTTTGCCCGAGTATTGAACGTAGAGCCATCGGCATCAGAAACAACGGCCCGTACATAATACATTCCTCCATCAGTAAGCCCAAGATCAGCCGGTGTATCAAATACTCCGTTTAGAACGGCATCATCCAGAGTATAGGTAGTATCTGTGGTGGCAAAATTAGGATCGCTCGAAAGCTGAATGGTTGCTCCGGTGTATTCTCCTTCCTTATTAGGTACAAGTTCAACGGTCAGGTCATCATTGAAAGCTGTATGAGGGTAGGGCTGCATCAGGTAATAATCATCGGTGTTAAAATCGATGATATCTATATTATCTGTATCAGACCCGCTGTTTCCGGCCGCATCGGTAACCTCAAGCGTAATATTGCCGTTACTTTGGGTATAAGGCTTAAGATTTACATTGAAGATAAATAAGGTATCACCCTGAACGGTAAGTCGTCCGGCGTCTTCATGCTCTTCGATAGTGCCAGAGAAGAGATCTCCAAACAAAGTAAGGTCAAAGTTATAGTCATCTCTTAAGCTGTCTGAACTTAAATACGTATCCCGCACGTCATAAATGAGTGTGTTAACTCCTGTATTTGCGTTAGGAACAACATCGGCTGTAGGAGCCGCTCCATCAATGGTAAGTAATTGCACCGTTGGTGCGGTGTTGTCGTTTATAACGACTGTCTGACTTTCTACAGAATTGTTATTTGCTCCATCTGTAACCTCAAGATCTATGTCAACATTAATTGAGGAAGAAGGTACATACTCTGTAATATCTAACAGGAAAGTGAAATCATAGTCTAATGAATCATTCATTGTAGTATCAATAAGTACACCATCCGTCAAAAGAGCGGCAATAGTACCTGATATTTGATAGGTAGTATCTGTAGTACCATTTTCAAAAATAGCCAAATCAAGTACAAAATCGTCATTAGAGACTTCCAGAAAATCATCCTGAAGGTTAAAACGTAATGTATCGCCACCTATCCTTGGTTCATTATCAACAGAGTAGTTGTCCAAGCCATATGCTGAAATTACAGGTGCGTTTACATCAACATACACATCAATATATGCAGTCTCTTCTAATGTAGTGGCACCACCACCAACACCATCATCATCTGTGTAGGCATCAACCTGAATGGTGTAGTAGTTCCCTGGATCATAACCTCCAAGAGCAACGTTTATATCATTACCCTGAACTAAGAATTGTTCGTTTGTAGCTAATTCATTCAGAGTACCTGGCGTACCCAACTGAGTTAAGGTAGCAGCTGATAATGTATCTCCTTGTGGAAATACAAAAACATCTACGTAATCTAAACTGTCAGTAATAACTGCGTTTAGAATATTCAGTTCGAATGTAACATTTGCATTCCCTATGATCGCATCAGCGGAAGGACTTGCAAAGGCATTAGCTTCGAATGCTCCGGTTTGAGAGTACGCATACTGCGTTCCCAAAAAGAGTATAAAGATAGCATACAGAAATGGTAGAAATCTGGATCTCATGATTACCCCTTGTATTATTTATTGTTTGTTTAGTAACCCCTAATCAGTTGAGATAAGCGTACCCACTTATTTATTCGCTCCCCGTAAAAATGACTAGATGTGATGTTATATGTACCGAAAAAATACTAATTGATCACCACCTGTTTATGCAGTTTTCAATCAATAATGAGCCTAATGTGTGAATCTTATCCCAATGAGTCAAATTATATCTGCATTATCAGAACATAAAATTAACAGTCAACAGGGCTTACCATAGCCTCTTAATCACACCAAATGGCTTCCCTTGATTTATTGAGGATTAACAGCGTACTTCAAACAACATACCTATGCGGTGATTCGGGAAGAAAATCTCGTTAATTCTTCTACATTTTAAATCTAAATTGGGTAAGCAATATGAAAGTAATACAAAAAGCATTTTTGGTTCTATTCTTTGGGGTATTTACAACAGGAGCACTACATGCTCAGTATTCAAATATGGATGTACAGGATCCTGTAGAGATCTCTGATTTGTTGCAAACACAATCATTAATGCACCCTGAATTTCCAGACTCATTGGTTAGTAAGTTAGAATTTCCAATTGAGGTATTTATCAAACAGAAAGGGGGAAATCGAAAGGGTGCTTCCTCAAAAAGTGATGGATTGGGCGGATTTATGTCCAGATTAGTTAAGAATTCACCAATGCAAATGGATACAGCAAGACTAAGATCTGGTAATAATCAGCCAGTCACATTAATACTTGTTATTCCGAGTAAAGATTTGGGCCAGGGTAATTATCAATTAAGAGGGGTTACTACCAATTTTAATGAACATTTCAGACCCACCTCAACAAGTACAAAAATTTTGCCAAACAGCAAGGGAATAGAAATTCATTATTATTTCCACAAAGGCATTCCAAAACTTCCGAAAGATCATGAACACATTGAATACGATGAAGAAATGGAGGGTTTTAAGGAAGGGATGAAGGCGCACAAAGCATTGATGGTGCAGCACATCTATGGTCATGTGTGTGACCCAACTCACGAAATATGTAATTAAACCTCAAGCTTCTACTAAAGAAAACACTTGGTCTTTTTGAAAATAGAATTCAACACAGCCAGTCTTTGTCTAAAAGGTGTGGCTGTGTTCTTTATTACTTTTCTTTGTATTGAATCTACTTTGGGACAGGGATTTTCATTACATACTTATTATTCACCTCAGGAGTATGGTTCACACGTGCAGAACTGGACGGCTGCAAAGGATACTAATGGATTCATTTATATTGGTAATGGTTCAGGTTTGATAACATTTAATGGGGTGGAATGGGAAGGAACTCACATAGGCGAAACCGGCAGGGGAAATTCAATTTTTACCTCTAGTACAGGCAAAATTTATGCAAGCGGCTCAACAGATTTTGGATACCTGGCACCGGACTCTACTTCTTCTTTTAGCTATGAATCTATTTCACAAAAATTTTATTCAGAAGAGGAACGGGTTCCCGGACAGTTCGAAACCTACGAGCAGGGAGGTAGCTTATTTTTCAGGCACTCATGGGGTATTAATAAATATGATGGACAGAATCTGACTAAGTTTGGTATAGATAAAGGCATATTGGGACATTCAGCCAGGATGGCCGATTCAATTTTAATAGGAGCTCCCCGGGGTATTGTATCATTTAGTTTGGATAGAGAGGGCAGCTTTAATTTTAAAAAGGGCTCTGAAATATTTGCTGGGAAGCACGTCTGGATTGCCAACAATTATAAACCAGGACATGTGCTGTTTGGGGACTGGGGAAACCTGCTGATTGATTATGATGGTTCTTCTTTCAGACCATTTATTACGGAAGTCGATGGTTATTTGAGAGAACATCGCATTTACGATTTTGAAGTAATTTCAGACAGTGTATATGCCATAGCAACTCTTTCTGGTGGGGTAGTTTTTATAAACGAAAAGGGTGAACTCTTAAAAATGTTCACTGAGAAGAATGGCCTGGCGACTAATCAGGTTTATGATCTTTATTTTGATGAAGAAAAAATACTTTGGCTGGGACTTCAAAAAGGAATTCAGAAACTATTATTGGATGAAACACTAATAATATATAATGAATCCTCTGGTTTGAATGACATTGTAACCGGTTTTGCATTTAATGCCCAAAAGGTTTTTGTCAATACAACTTTTGGATTGTTTAGGGGAGAAGTCATTCAACCCGAACGAACTATGGAGTTTACAGAAGTAGATACCCCTGAAAGCATAGTGCATGTATTCAGTTGGAAGAACCTTTTTTATGCATTATCAAGTAACGGACTGTATAAGATTGACGAAGAAGGAAGTTTTGAAAAACTGATTAATGATCCATACCTGATAAAGGTGAAGTCGAAATATGAGACAGATCGAATTTCATTCGTGAATCAAACTCATCTCATTCACTTCGATGGATCTCGGTTTGAGAAATTATCATTGCCGGATATACATACACCCGGGGATGCACTGTTAACCGGAGATTCACTTTTTGTACTAAACCCTTCAACAGGTTTGCAGTTAGTTGTCAACGGTACCGTGACATCAATCCCATTCGGAACTAATGAGGAAGCTATTAACCTCTACAATGAAATTGATAGTATTAACAATGACATTTATGTAGCCGTAGAGGGGGATGATGTTGAAATCTCATTCTACAAATTTGAAAGAGAAGTGAGCTTTATGAGTAACGAACATTTTCTATCAAAAATCCCTGAGTTCAATTCTAACCAGGTAGTTACATTTCAACAATGTTCAGATTCAGAGATTTGGTTTATTGGGGGGCTAAGAATTGTAAGGATATTTAAAGAAGCAAAAGAATGGAAATTGGATGAATCGTCTTTTGGTTTACTCAACGGAGGAAGCGCTTCGGAAATAATTAATACGATAAATTGCGAGTCAAATGGGGTGTGGTTTGGTGGAACAATCGGGCTTTTTCACCTGAAAGAGCCCGATTTTAATTATGACACTGACTTCAAAACCAATATCACCGGTATTTACATAAACCGAGACTCGCTGATTTATGGAGGCTTCGGCGAACCGCAGCAGCCTATTATATTACCCTATGCCAATAACGAGCTCAGGTTTAGTTATGCAGCTGCCAGTTATGTGGCCCCTGACCGCAACCAGTACCAGGTAAAGCTGGAAGGATTTGATTCAGACTGGAGCACATGGACGTCCGAAACCCAAAAAGATTATACCAACATCCCGGAAGGGGAATATATGTTCAGGGTCCGCAGTAAGAATGTGTATGATGTAGCAGGTATCGCCGATGCTATTCCATTCGAAATTTTACCCCCCTGGTACCGAACCTGGTGGGCCTATTTGTTATATACGTTTACCATTGCCGGGATTTTGTACCTGGCCTATAAAATCAGGATTAATCAAATTCTTCGGGTACAACGAATCCGGAATAACATTGCCAGCGACCTTCACGATGAGGTTAGTGCCACTCTTAGCAGTATCAGCTATTTTGCAGAGGCTATAAAAAGTGACAAGGTGAAAAAAGACAAGAACCGGTTCGTTAATTTGATAGCCAACAGCGCCGATGACGCTAAAGAGAAAATCACAGACATCGTGTGGGCGATCAACCCGGAGCATGACGACTGGCCGGCTTTTCTTTCCAAGTGCCGCCGTTTTACGTCAGATTTGTTGGAAAGTAAGGAGATGGAATACAGCCTTAAAATCGATGAGTTTATCCCCGGTAAGCTCGACATGCAATTGCGCCAACACCTGTGGCTGATCTTCAAGGAAATGGTGACGAATGCCGTACGTCATTCCAAAGCCACCCAGCTGGATGTTATCATGAAGTACGAAGAAGGGGAGTTAAAACTGGTAGTTCAGGATAACGGTGAAGGCATGGATGTGGATAGTGTACGAAAAGGGAACGGGCTGGTGAACATCCACAAACGGGCAGAGCAGATAGATGGAGAGATTTCTTTGAAAACATCGGAAGGTTTCGGAACCCGATGGATGCTGAAAGTTCCACTTTGATTAAGACCACATAAGCATGTGGTAGGTTTTTCGGTAGAACGGGCTATATTCAGGGAAGCAAATATCTTACAAAGTAACAAGGGCTTATCGTGATTAAAGTTGGTATCGTAGAAGACAATGAGTACATGCGGGAGGGATGGGAAACCTTTATCGACCATGAAAGGGATTTAACGGTAATCGGAAGCTTTGGTTCGTGTGAAGATGCCTTTGAGTCCGATGCCATCAATAAAGTGGATTTGATGATTATGGATATTGGTCTGCCGGGAATGACCGGTATTGAAGGGGTGAAATACATGCGGGAAAACCACCCGGATGTGAATATCATCATGGCAACGGTACATGATGATGACGACCATATTTTCGATGCTCTGAAAGCCGGTGCTGTGGGATACCTGATGAAAAAAGTAACACCCGATGAAATGGTACATGCTATTCGTGATGCCCATGAAGGCGGTTCACCAATCACCCCAAATATAGCCCGAAAAGTGATCGCCACTTTTCAAAAGGCAGCGGATTTGGAAGAAGAGCTGTCGGATCGTGAAATACAAATCCTGAAAGAGTTGGCCACCGGTCGTTCGTATGCAGCTATAGGGAAAAAGATATTCTTGTCGGTGGATGGAGTCCGGCATCATATCCGTAATATTTACCAAAAGCTGGAAGTGCATTCCCGTTCCGAAGCCATAGCCAAAGGAATTACCCGCCATATTATCGATCCTGACAACGATTGATACGCCTGTTTTCTGTTAGAACCACATTATCATGCGGTTTAATTGGAACGTGTGGTTTTTAGTTTGGGCGCAGTAAGTCCTTCCAGACTATACTAACCTAATACACTAAAGCCCTGTCTTTTGATAAAGACGGGGCTTTTTTAATTTCACATGCAGCGAAAATATCCCGATATTCAGCGCGAATTTCAGATGTACAAACCACGCAGCTTTTTATGAAAGATTTTATTCGCATCGCATCGGGACAAGGCTTTTGGGGCGATCTGCCCAATGCACCCGTCAATCAGGCAAAAAAAGGGCCCATCGATTACCTGGTGATGGATTACCTGGCTGAAGTAACCATGTCCATCATGCAAAAGCAGCGCATGAGAAATACTGACTGGGGATATGCCCGCGATTTTGTGAATGTTGTAGAACAGGTTTTGCCGGAAATCAAAAATGACGGAATTAAAGTAATCAGCAATGCCGGTGGAGTGAATCCGATGGCTTGTAAGGATGAAATTTTGAAAGTAGCCAAAGAAAAAGGCTATACCGGTTTAAAAGTAGCGGTTGTAAACGGCGATGATATTCTAAGCAATATTGATGAATTGATAGCAGACGGTCATGTAGCTGAAAAATATGGACGATGGGCGTCCTATTTCGGAAATAAAGGATGACCTGCTCAGCGCCAACGTATATTTTGGCTGCCAGCCTATTGTAGAAGCTTTGGAGGCCGGGGCTGATGTGATCATTACCGGAAGAGTAACAGACACCGGACTTACGCTCGCACCTATGATCCATGAATTTGGATGGGAGGCGGATGATTTCGATAAAATGGCGGTAGGGACCATTGCCGGACACATTATAGAATGCGGAGCCCAGGTGTCGGGCGGTAACTTCACCGATTGGGAAAAGGTGGACGATTTCACCGATATAGGATTCCCTATCATTGAAGCGTATCCAAACGGAGACTTCTTCGTTACCAAACACGAAAACACCGGTGGACTTGTAAGTGAGATGACGGTAAAAGAGCAGTTGTTGTACGAAATCGGGGATCCTTCAGAGTATATTACCCCGGATGTAATTGCTGATTTCACTTCTGTTAAGGTTGAAGAAGCCGGAGCCAATCGGGTAAAAGTGACCGGTATAAAAGGCCGACCCGATACACCCACTTATAAAGTATCAGCCAGTTATAATGACGGATTTAAACTCTCCTCAACACTGGTTTACTGCTGGCCCGATGCCCTGAAGAAAGCCGTTAAAGGTGCTGAAATCCTGGAGAAAAGAGCTGAAGCACTTGGGTTGAATTTCGATGAATTCAATAAAGAATATATTGGCTTTAATGGAAATACAGAGACCCCTGTAACAGAAGAAGCCCTGAATGCGGAGTTTGATGAAATTCAGATGCGGGTCTCGGTTTCAGGAAAAAGCAAAAATGATTTAAATCGCTTTGGGATGGAAATAGCACCTCTTATCTTAACGGGTCCAAGCGGTGTAACCGGCTTTGCGGGAGGGCGGCCCAAAGCAAGCGATGTGGTAGCTTACTGGCCGGCTTTGTTGGACAAGGATGCAGTGAGTCCGAAAGTCACTTTATTTGAAATTAAATAATTAATCATCATCAAAGCACAAACCCTGACTGGTTTGCGCAAGAGTTAAAAAAGTAAGAATAATGAAGATTGCGGTTATTGGAGCAGGAATCTCAGGATTAACAGCCGGACGAGAATTGGCACATGCAGGCCACGAAGTTGTAGTATTTGAAAAAAGCAGAGGCTATGGGGGCAGGCTGGCTACCCGTTATGCCGGTAAAGATAATGCCCATAAGTTTGATCACGGTGTTTCATTCTTTACAGCTGAATCTCCGGAGTTCAAAAAATTAATTACAGAACTGGCTGCTAAAGATATTGTTACAACCTGGGAAGGAAGTTATGCCACCAGGATTGCGAACGGTGAGGTAACCATTCGGGAGAATGGCTCGCCTTATTACTATGCTCCCCAAGGGATGAATACCATTGGGAAGTATCTGGGTAGAAATCTCGATATCCGGCTCAATGAAAAGGTGGGAGGGTTAACTCATATCGGTGAAAACCGCCGCAAGAAAAAAAGCTGGATGCTGAATTTCCCAACTGCTTTAACGGAAAGCGCGGATGCGGTTATTATTTCAGCACCAGCCCGTCAGGCTTATGCACTCTTAAATACCACCATCGATGAAATCGAAACACTGAAGATGGTCCGGGAAATTGATGAAGTGGAATATGAGTCTCAGTTCGCCCTGATGGCTGGTTTCGAAGAAGCAGACATGCCCGAGTGGAATGCGCTGGATTGTGAAGATGATATTATTGAATTCATTTCCAATGAAACTACTAAGAGAAGTGAGGGAGATTTAAAAACATTGGTTGTTCATACTACATCAGAATTTGCGAAGAAGCATATGCACAGCGATCGCGAAGTGGCTGAAGAAATGATTATTGATCGACTTACGGAAATTTTAGGAGGATGGGCGGCTCTTGCAGATTGGAAAGAAATGCACTTCTGGAGATACAGCCGGGCTGTGAATCCACTTCCACACGACTTTATGGAAATTAGAGGAAACGACACTCCATTAGCTTTGGTTGGTGGTTACATGAACGGTAACACCGTTGAGTCGGCTTACCTGTCTGGATTGAGACTCGGAAAACACTGGGTTGAGCAATTTGCCGACTAATTAAATTTAAAAGCCATTAAACCGGATTAGGTTTGGGTGCTATAAAACAACTTAACAGGTACCTTAAAAAGTACAAGGGCACGATGATACTGGGTGCCCTCTTCCTGACTGCATCAAATGCTTTTCTTGTCTGGATACCGGTGCTCATCCGGCAGACTATGGATGAGGTGGAGAGAATAGGAGAGCAGGGGTTTGATGTACCCTCAAGTATTGTGCAAACGCTTTTTACTACTGAAGCATCCAAGCTGCTTGCTACCAATTCCCTGATTCTCATCGGTGCGGTTGTGATGTACGGTATTCTGCTTTTTGCTACTCGTCAAACCCTTATAGTTACCTCCAGAAGGGTAGAGTTCGATATTCGAAATGATATAGTCGAAAAGCTGATGAAGCTCCCGCAACGCTATTTTGCGGAGAACTCCTCGGGCGAAACCTATGTCCGGGCTACCGAAGATGTAGGTAAAGTTAGTGACTACTATGGGCCGGTAATCATGTACAGTATCAATACGATTACACGTGCCGGTTTTGTATTAACCATGATGTTCTTAGTGAATCCCACACTTACTTTGTGGTCTTTGATTCCCCTTCCACTCATCTCAATTTTTGCTTATTGGATTACCGGGTTCATCCACACACACTCAACCATTATTCAGGAGCAGTATTCTTCGCTCGCCGGCAGGGCAAAGGAAACCTTTTCAGCCATCAGGCTCATAAAAGCATACAACCGCATTGATAATGAGCAGAAGTTATTTGAAGACGAGAGCGAAAAATACCGGAAGAAAAAACTTCGGTTAGATATGATTGAGTCTATGTTTCATCCCGCTCTTAATTTTCTGATTGGGATATCCTTGCTTATTGTGATCTGGAAGGGGGGAGAAATGGTGATTGCCGGAACGATTACAGTAGGTAATATCGCTGAGTTTCTGATTTATGTAGCCTATTTAATTTGGCCGGTTGCAGCTTTGGGCTACACTACGAATCGGTTTCAGCGTTCACTGGCATCCTGGAACCGTATTGAGGAGCTCATGAATGAACCTATAGAGATTAAAAACTCGGACGAGCAGGTTGATCGCGAAGTTAAAGGGCATATCGAGTTTAAGGATGTGGGCTTCAAATATCCGGATAACGATGAAATGGTGCTCAGTAAGGTCAGTTTTGAAATTAAACCCGGAGAGAATATAGCCATTGTAGGCCGAACCGGATCTGGTAAAACAAGCTTGGTGCAGTTGATACCCCGCCTTTTTGACCCGGTGGAAGGGGAGATTTTGATTGATGGAGTCAACTTAAAGAATTGGTCGCTTGGCCGTTTGAGGGAAGCCATTGGTTTTGTTCCTCAGGAAACATTTTTATTTTCTGATACCATTGGTGAAAATATAGCCTTTGGGGTAGATAACGCCTCGGATGAGCAAATTGAGACAGCTGCAGAAAAAGCGCAGGTAAAACAGAATATTTTGGATTTTGAGAAAAAATTTAAGACTATGCTTGGCGAGAGGGGTATCACATTGTCAGGTGGTCAAAAGCAAAGGACAGCAATAGCAAGAGCACTGATTAAAGACCCCAGGATTTTAATTTTTGATGACTCACTGAGTGCGGTAGATACAAAAACAGAAGACGCAATATTAAAACACCTCAGACAAGAGTTAAGCGGACGCACAACCATCATGATTAGTCATCGTATTTCTACTATAAAGGATGCTGACAAGATATATTACATTGAGGAAGGAAGCGTTGTAGAAGAAGGCACACACGAAGAATTGTTGGCTGAAGATGGCAGATACACCGCTATGTACAATAAGCAGATATTAGAACAAGAATTGGCAGAAATATAAGTTATCAACCGGGGCCAATTGTATGAAAGCAATGCCCCAAAAAGAAAACATACATTACGGGAGATCAGAAAAATGATTGTAGTACCTTTAGGAGTAGCTTCAGCAACCCCAACCGCTGTAAGACACTTACCCTCAGTAGCTTTATGGAGAGAGGGAAGTGTTTTCCTTTTCGATTGCGGTGAAAATGCACAAATGCGCATGCTTCAGGCAGGAATAAAGCGTTCAAAAATAGAAGCCATTTTTATTTCACATTTTGATGTGGACCACTTTTCAGGCTTACTTGGCTTACTGGCAACCCTTCAGCTTCAGCGTCGGGATAAGCCGCTTACCATTGTGGGCCCGAAAGGCATCAAAGAATATGTGGAATGGAATCTCAAATTTTCTCAAATAGATCCGGTTTATGAAATTAACTTCCACGAAATAGAGGAAGATCTTGAAGAAGTGGATCGTGTTTTTGATGCAGATGAATATTATGTAGAAGCTCGTCCACTGAATCACACCAAGTTTTGTGTAGGATTCCGGTTCCAGGAAAAAGATCGTCCCGGTAAAGTAGATGCTGAAAAGGCTAAAAAAATGGGCATCTCCGAAGATGAACAATACAAGGCCCTTAAAGCCGGTGAGGATGTTACCCTGGAAGACGGCACTGTAATTAAGTCTCACGAAATAGTTGGTCACCCACGCCCGGGCGACAGTTTTGCTTATGTTACCGATACCGAATACACTCCAAATGCAGTGAAGTTGGCGATGAATACCAACATCCTGTATCACGAAGCAACCTTTGGTAAAGATCTGGATGATAAAGCGAAAGAAACCGGACACTCCTCTACAGCTGATGCTGCTCGGGTAGCAACAGAAGCTCAAACCAAACTTCTGGTTATCGGTCATTTTTCAGCACGTTATACGAACGAGCACGACTTACTCCAGGAAGCACGTGATGGATTTTACCCGGCTTGGTTGGCAAATGAGTTACGCCCAATTTTTACAGATCCAACCCATGAGCGTGGAATTATCACGCCGAAGGTAGAGATCAACGAACTGAATAAGAAGTCCGGTGGCGGTGGTAAGAACTATAAAGGACGTAAGAGCAGTAAGGGCGGTGGAAAGAAGAATTTCCGTAGCCGAAAAGGCAGCAGTTCCAACCGCGGAAAAAGCAGTTCGCGAGGGAACCGAAGCAGTAGCTCAAATCGTTCTAAAAGCGGAAAAAGTAATTATAAGCGCAAAACGTACGGAAGCAGTACCTATAGCGCGAACATCAAAGACAAAAATGACGACTCTGATTCAAGCTCAAGGCGGAAGATAACTCCAAGATCTTCCTATGATGACTTTGACAGATTCTAATCAAATTAACTTGTGAGCAATAAATCAAATTCTGAAGCCGTCGATACCACACTGATTCGGCGGCTTTATTTTTTTCTAAGACCTTATCGTTGGTACGTACTCCTCGCCATAGGCCTTACACTGTCGGCTTCCTACCTGGGGACTATCCGTCCCAAGCTTACCCAGATTGCTGTTGATGAGTACATCGCCACCGATGATTTTGAAGGCTTGTGGTGGATTATCACTCTGCTTGCAGGGGCTTTACTGGGGGAATTCATTCTCCTGGTTTTTAATACCTACCTGACCCGCTGGTTTGGGCAAAACTCACTGTACGCTCTTCGGAATTCGGTGTTTAAAAAAATTCAGACGCTTAATGTTCAGTTTTTTGACAAAAACCCTATTGGACGGCTGATTACAAGAACTACCAGTGATATTGAAGCTCTGAGTGAACTTCTCTCAGACGGGGTTGTCACGATAATCGGGGATATGTTCCGGATTATCTTCATCCTGTACTTTATGTTTAGCATGAACTGGGAGCTGACCCTGGTAACGCTGACGGTTCTCCCCATCCTTTTTTATGCCACATTTTGGTTTAAGGCAAAGGTGCGGGTTACATTTCTGGAAGTGAGAGATAAAATCGCCCAACTCAACTCTTTTGTTCAGGAACATATTAACGGGATGGATGTGGTTCAGCTTTTCAACCGGAAGAAAAGCAGCAGGAGAAATTCCGGAAGATTAATGCCGGCCACCGTGATGCTTACATCGAAACCATTTTCTACTTTGCTATTTTCTGGCCCATTGTTGAGGTAACTGCCAGTTTGGCGATGGCACTTGTTGTTTGGTATGGCGGTGCCAGGGCCTTGATGGATGGTGTAACTTTTGGTGTGCTGGTAGCTTTCATTCAGTATGCCCGCCAGTTTTTCCGTCCTATTCAGGGATTGTCTGAGAAATTTAATACGCTTCAATCAGCACTGGCTTCATCAGAACGCATATTCAGTGTGCTTGATACCGAAACCAAAGTTAAAGAGACAAATAATCCTAAGCAGATTAAGAACCCACAGGGTAAAATCGAATTTGAGAATGTTTGGTTTAAATACAATGAAGATGAAGAATGGATTCTCAAAGACATTTCATTTGTAGCTGAACCAGGAGATGATATCGCCCTTGTTGGTGCGACAGGAGCCGGAAAAACGACTATCATAAATATTCTGATGAGGTTTTATGATATCCAGAAAGGGAGCATAAAGCTGGACGGTGTTGATATCCGTGACCTTACACTGCATGATTTGCGATCACATTTTGGGTTGGTACTTCAGGATAATGCACTGTTCTCAGGTTCTATTTTGGACAACATCACTTTAGGGCATCCTGAAATTACCAGGGAACAAGTGATTGAAGCTGCTCATAAAGTAGAAGCTCATCGGTTCATTGAAAAACTGCCGGAAACCTATGATTATGTTTTACAGGAACGGGGTGCTTCTTTATCGATGGGGCAGAGACAATTAATCTGTTTTGTCCGCGCTCTGGTGTACGATCCCGAGATATTGATTCTTGATGAAGCCACCTCAAGTGTGGACTCAGAAACGGAAGCACTGGTTACAGAGTCCAGCCGGTTGATGATGGAAGGCCGAACTTCAATTGTAGTAGCCCACCGTTTGTCGACCATACAGCATGCTGATCGAATTTTGGTAATGCATAAAGGGGAGATCAGAGAATCCGGAAGTCATCAGGAGCTTATCTTGCAGGAAAACGGCATCTATAAGAAACTTTATGAGCTTCAGTACAAAGACCAGTTGGTGGCCGGTTGAGGATACCGTGGAACATCAGGTTTTATAAATTGTTCATATGTGTAGGTAGGCTTAAATAAGGCTCTAAATCACACGAAAATTAAGCACACGAATTTGTATTTTCTGATAAACTAATGGAGGTAATATTATGGCTGCTTCGAAGAAAAATTCAACAACAAAACGCGATATAGAAGAGACTATTTACGATACTACAGAGGCTCTTCAGAATAAAGCAGAAGAAACATATGACGTTTTGCTCGATCGTTTAAAGTATGAGCGGGACGGCCTCGAACGAGAATTAAAGCACGAATACCGCAACGCCCGAAGATACGTGCGCGCTAATCCTGAACAAGGGTTAGGGATCGCATTTGTAGCCGGATTGCTGGTTGGCGCCCTGCTTACCAGAGGCGGTAAATAAAATATATTCAACTACTGAGATGGCAATAAATACAGATCACCTTAATGAACTCTACGAGCGTGTGGACGCGCTCAGGGGGTATCTTTGACTACGAAAAAAGAAAAGTCCGAATAATAGAACTTACCGAACACACCCAGGATCCAAACTTTTGGAACGACCCTGATAAAGCTCAATCCATTATGAAAGAGCTCAACCATGAAAAAAGTTTGGTGGAAGGCTGGGATAACCTGAACGACCTCCGGGAAAGCATTAACGTGTATCTTGAATTTCAGGAGATGGGCGAGGATGTGGAAGATGACCTGCAAGCTGAGTATAAAAAGCTTGAGAAAGCCCTGGAAGATATGGAGCTCCGCAATATGCTCAGCGGCCCCGATGACCATCGTGATGCGATCGTCACATTTAACCCGGGAGCAGGCGGAACGGAAAGTCAGGATTGGGGCGAAATGCTCTATCGTATGTACACCCGGTGGTCTGATAAGTCAGGATTCAAAGTTTCCGTTGTAGATTATCAGGATGGGGATGTGGCCGGGCTAAAAAGTGCCACCATCGAAGTACAGGGTGATAACGCCTATGGATTTTTGAAAGCGGAAAGTGGCGTGCACCGATTGGTGCGGGTTTCTCCATTCGACAGTAATGCACGGCGACATACATCGTTTTGTTCTGTATTCGTAGCCCCTTTGATTGACGATACCATCGAGGTAGATATCAACGAAAGTGATGTGGAACTGCAACGTTTTCATTCCAGCGGTGCCGGTGGGCAGAACGTAAACAAAGTAGAAACCGGAGTTCGGCTTGTTTGGGAAGGTGAACTCTCAGACGGCAGGACCGAACGGGTAGTCGCTGAGTGCCAGCAGGAGCGGTCACAGCTTCAGAACCGGGAAAAGGCTATGGTTTTGCTAAAGTCCCGTATTTATGAACTGGAAAAGGAGATTCAGGAAGCAGAAAAGGCCAAGCTTGAAGGTTCTAAAAGCAAGAACGAGTGGGGGTCACAAATCCGCAGCTACGTTTTTGATGACCAGCGTGTTAAAGATCACCGTACTAACTACGAAACCAGTGATGTAAGCGGGGTGATGGATGGCGATCTTGATGAATTCATAAAAGCTTATCTCTTACAGGATGCCGAAGTTTAGCTACGATTTTCTGGTGATTGGCAGTGGAATTGCAGGGCTTAGCTTTGCATTGAAAGCTGCTGAACACGGAACCGTAGCCATCATCACTAAAAAAGAGATGATGGAGGCCAATACGGCCTATGCTCAGGGTGGCATTGCCGGTGTCCTCAACAAGCACGACTCGTTTGAAAAGCATATCTCTGATACACTGAAAGCTGGGGCAGGACTATGTAACCGGGATGCCGTTGAATTGGTAGTAAAAGAAGGCCCGAGGCTTATTCAGGAACTGATTGATTACGGGGTTCAGTTCACACACAAGAACGGTAAGCTCGATTTGGGCAGGGAAGGAGGTCACTCCGAAAATCGCATTGTCCATGCTGCTGACGCCACCGGTTTCGAGATCGCATCAGTTATGGTAAATCAGGCCCGGAATCATCCGAATATTGAGATTTTTGAGCACCACTTTGCCATGGAGCTGTTAACTGAGCACCACCTGGGGCAGAAAGTGAAATCGCTTGACAAAATCCATTGCTTCGGGGCTTATGTATTGGATGGGAAAAAGGATCTGGTTAAGAGGATGCTCGCCAAAGTGACCATTCTGGCTTCAGGAGGTGCCGGTGAAGTATATCTACATACCACTAATCCATCGGTAGCTACCGGAGATGGAATCGCCATGGCTTATCGTGCTAAAGCCCGGATTGAGAATATGGAGTTTGTTCAGTTTCATCCTACCAGTTTAGCCATTCCCGAAGCAGGTTCGTTTCTAATATCTGAAGCCGTGCGCGGTTTTGGGGGGATCTTGAGGAATTCTGCCGGTGAGCCATTTATGGAGAAGTATGATGACCGAAAAGAATTAGCTCCCCGAGATATTGTTGCACGTGCTATTGATGATCAGCTTAAGAAAAGGGGGGATGCTCATGTTTTTCTGGATGTAACTCATCTGGATTCAGAAGTCCTCAAAGAAGAATTCCCTACCATTTCCGATACCTGTCTGAACTACGGTATTGATATCACTAAAGATCTGATTCCCGTAGTTCCCGCCACTCACTATACTTGTGGTGGGGTTGCTACCGACCTTAATGGGCAAACAACTATCCAGAGGCTCTTTGCGTGCGGTGAGACAGCCTGCACAGGATTGCACGGGGCCAATCGCCTGGCATCAAACAGCCTGCTGGAGTCATTGGTATTTGCGGACCAGGCTTTTAAACGATCGGTTCAATTTTTCAAAGAGCTGGACTACAACGCTGAGATTCCCGAGTGGGATGAAAGCGGGACAGCCAATACCGAAGAGTGGGTGTTGGTTTCTCACAACCGGCAGGAATTACGCCAGGTAATGTGGAATTACGTGGGAATCGTTCGGAGTGATTTGCGACTTGAAAGAGCGGCTCGAAGGACCGAATTGCTCTATCAGGAAACAGAAGATTTCTATCACCGAACAAAAGTTAGCGTTCCTTTGTGTGAGCTAAGAAATCTGGTTTGCGTAGGCTACCTGATAGTCAGATCAGCCATGCAGCGTAAAGAAAGCCGGGGTCTGCATTACACTACCGATTACCCGGAAACCTCCAGCCAAAAAACAACTACAGTGATTTAGCTATGATTAAAGCAGGCATAACCGGAGGAATAGGTTCAGGAAAAACTACTTTTTGCAAGGAATGGGAAAAGCTTGGGGCTTTCGTATTATATGCAGATGATTTTGCCAAACAGCTGATGCAGGAAGATCAGGAACTTCAGGAAAAAATTAAGCAAGTGTTCGGGGAGCAGTCATATGACTCTGACGGAAATCTGAACAGATCTTTTCTTGCCCGGGAGGCATTTCAAAAAGGAAGAGTAGAAGAATTGAATAGCTTGGTTCACCCGGTTTTATGGAAAAGGGCTGATGATCTGGCTAAGAAAAAAGAGCTGGATGGAGTGGAGGTATTTGCTAAAGAAGCAGCCATACTTCTGTCGAATGGGCGGCCAGAAGACCTGGATTATGTAATTATTGTGACGGCTGATGAGGAGGTAAGAATGGAACGGACCTCAGAGCGTGATCATGCGACAGGACAAGAGATCAGAGACCGTATGGCTCAACAGCCTGATTTTGAATCGCTTGCTCACCTTGCTGATTTTGTAGTTCTCAACAGTGGCTCCAAAGATGAGTTGAGAGAGAAAGCAGGTCAGATTTTGAAAGAGATTAAGTCGGTTACTGATTAGAATTTTAAAAAACGGGAGATTTTCTCTCATAAACATTCTTATCTTTTAAAAAAGCGCTTCCAAAAAGTAAAGAAATATGGTGAGTACAAAAGATTCCAGATTGGTAACCTTAGAAGAATACATTATTCAATCTCAGAACAGGTTTCCGGGTGCAACAGGGGAACTTTCACAATTATTGAGGGATATTGGCCTGGCCGCGAAAATTATTTCCCGGGAAGTGAATAAAGCAGGAATTACAAATATCCTTGGTTACGATGGCTCCACCAACGTACATGGAGAATCCGTTAAAAAGCTGGATCTGTTTGCCGACCAACAGCTTATTTCTGCACTGGATCGCTCTCTGATTACCTGTATGGTGATTTCTGAAGAGAACGATGGAGTGGTGAAACTGGGCAGCAAAGGCGGAAAATATATTGTATATCTCGACCCGCTTGATGGCTCCTCCAATATTGATGTAAACGTATCGATAGGGAGTATTTTTTCAGTGTACATGCGGGAGCCTCGATTTGACCCTACCGTTCGGGAAGAAGATGCCTTGCAGCCCGGCGTACGTCAGGTTGCGGCCGGATATGTGTTATATGGCTCAAGTACCATTCTGGCTTATACTACAGGACTGGGAGTGTCGATTTTCACCTTAGACCCAAGTATTGGCGAATTTATTTTGAGTGATCGTGGTATAAAAATGCCGGAACATGGTGCTATTTACAGCATTAATGAGGGAAGCTATAACTCCTGGGATGAAGGCCTTAAAAAATACATCAAGTATTGCCAGGAAGAAGATCCGGATACAAACCGACCTTATTCAGCCCGTTACATTGGCTCTATGGTAGCTGATATTCACCGTACGCTTATGAAGGGAGGGATTTTCATTTATCCGCACAGCAAGAAATATCCCAATGGAAAATTACGACTCATGTATGAGTGTAATCCACTCAGCTTTATTATTGAGCAGGCCGGTGGGGTAGCTACCGATGGACAAACGCGTATAATGGAACTCCAGCCCAAATCCATTCACGAACAAACTCCTATTTACATTGGCTCAAAAAAGAATGTGCAAACGGTGATGGAATTCCTGGAAGAGCACGCAACAGTTGAACAGTAAATGTCTTTAGTTGCTAAGGGCTGAACCTCTCGTTGTCCGACTATCGTTTAACCCTTCCAGATTTAAACCCATATGCTCGAGTCAAACTAATTGCCATAACTGTGGAAGGGTTATAGTATAAAAAGCTTTTTCTATTGGTGGGTTATTTGGTAAAAAAAGGCAAGATGTATTTCGATAAGCAAGCGAGTTGTTCAAGGCATCGCGTTTGGTAAATTGAGTATAGTTTTTCCCACATCAGGTATTTCAAAGTTCATTCTTAATACAGAATTAATTATGAGAATCATCGCTATTCAAAAAGAAGCTCAAGGACTTTCAAAAAGGGATTTTGTTCCCCATTTAAGAGACGAAGCCCGGGGTGGATGGGAGCTTTATAAGGAAGGCGTAATCCGTGAAATGTACTTTCGGGATGATAAACCGGAAGCCGTTCTTATTCTTGAATGTAACGATGTGCAGGAAGCAGAAGAGAAACTCTCAACACTTCCACTTGTTCAAAAAGGCTTAATTTCTTTTGAACTTATTCCACTTCGCCCATACCACGGTTACGAACGGTTATTCGAAAAAGAATAGCAGCTGATCAGAATCGAATTCGCATTCCTTCCTGAATATCGTTAGAAACACAATAACCACCGTTGGTCTCAACTACGAACTTAGCAGGTTTTTCAGACGGGAGCTGCTCACTGTTAAAAGGGGTGGTGTTGTGGTGAATTCTTACGATTATGCTATCCGCATTTACAAAAATTATATCGAGCGGCAGAGGAGTGTTAGCCATGTAGAAACTGCGTGGTGCTTCGTCAGGGAAAATAAAAAGCATACCGGCATTAGTATCCATTTCGTTTACATCCATCAGCCCCTGGTTTCGTTCTTCCGGTTCATCTGCCAGAGCCACCATGACGGTAGAAACCGCTTCTCCATCCGGAGTGAGAAAAGTAACTTCTTCTACTAAATCCAATTGCCTTCCCCGGTCAGTGTTGTCATTCTTTTTATTGGAATCTTTTTGGGAGCAGGAAAGAATAAAAAGTGAATAAAATAAGGCACAAAAAAACAGAGTGTTTGTGGAGTACTTCATAAATAAGAAACGGGTTAGAGGAAAAACTTGATAAATGTCAGCTTTTAAGGCAGTCAGGAAATTAACTCCAAAAACTTTGAATCAAAAATGAATCTATCTTCAATCGGTTTGTTTCATTGAAATTTAGACGAAATAGAGCTACCTTTGGAAAGCAGTGAGCGTCGCAAGGCACTCGCTTTTTTTTGTTTCAGAATTTGATAGAAATGCAAATAGATATCACTCAAAATATTAAGGACTTAGCGGATCCTCTTGCTCAGGAACACGATTTGTTTGTGGTGGATGTGGAGTTAAAAACACATTCCGGACAAACGGAAGTGTGGGTTCTTTTGGACACGGAAGAAGGCGGAGTAAATATAGATGATTGCTCTGAAATTAGCCGCGAACTTGGATTTTTGATTGAGGCGCATGAGCTTTTTGATAAAAAATACCGGCTGAATGTTTCTTCTCCGGGATTGAGCCGTCCGCTGAGCGACCTGCGGCAATACAAAAAGAATGAGGGCCGGGTGGCTACTATCAAATTTAAAGATACAGACGGTGAGTATAAGAAAATTGAAGGTGTAATCACCGGCATTGAAGACAAAGTGGTGGCTATAACGGACGAAGAGGAAGTGGAAACTCAGATCGCGTTCGACAACATCGTTGAAACCAAAATAATCCCCGTAATTTAATAAGCTATACTGATGCAGAACGAATTATCAAAACAGATTATCTCCTCGTTTGCCGAAATTGCACACGAGAAAGGCATTGAGCGTGATATGCTTCTTTCCATTTTGGAAGATGTTTTCCGCACTATGATTCGAAAAAAATATGAGTCAGATGATTCATTTGAGGTAATCCTCAATGCCGACCGGGGAGAGATTCAGATATTACATGTACAGGAAGTTGTTCCTGCTGACGAGCTAACTGATGAAGTGGCTGAAATCACTCTCGAGAATGCCCAGAAAGTAGATCCGGATATTGAATTATATGACGAGCTCGCTCAGGAAATTCAGATTACTGATTTTGGAAGAAGAGCGGTGACGATGGCCCGGCAACAGCTGGCACAGCGAATCCGAGAGATTGAGAAAGATAATATTTATGAAGACTACACCGACCGTGTGGGAGAAATTATTCTTGGGGATGTGTACCAGGTTCGCCACAACAAAGATATTCTGGTAAATCACAATGGGGTTGAGCTGCTGCTTCCGAAAAGTGAGCAGATTTATAAAGACCGTTACCGTAAAGGCGATACCATTCGTGCGGTTGTAACGGGTGTTCATATGCGTAATGGTAACCCGACGGTTATTATCTCAAGGACTTCAGAGCTATTCCTTGAAAGATTATTTGAGAACGAAATTCCGGAAGTATTTGATGGCATCATTGAATTGGTGCGTATTGCACGCGCCCCGGGTGACCGTTCCAAAGTAGCTGTTCTCTCTCACGACGAGCGCGTTGACCCGGTTGGTGCCTGTGTAGGTATGAAGGGGATTCGAATTCATGCTATTGTACGTGAATTGCAGAACGAGAATATTGATGTCATCAACTTCACCCCCGATAAAATTGAATTTATCAAACGAGCACTGCAGCCGGCTGAAGTATTGAAGGTTGAGCTGAACGAAGAAGCCAAGCACGCCAATGTATTGGTTCCGGCAGATGAAGTTTCTAAAGCTATTGGTAAGGGTGGGGTTAACATCCGTCTTGCTTCCAAGCTGGCTGAAGCTGAAATCGATGTATACCGGGAAGTGGAAGCTGAAGATGACATTGATATCGATGAATTTGAAGTTGATTTTGGAGCTGATGTAATCCAGATGCTTCATGACATTGGCTGCGACACTGCACGCGCAGTACTTGAGTTAGATGCAGATGAATTAGTAAGCAGAACGAACGAAGAAATAGATCCCGAGCTTGCTGAGAAGATAATGAGTGTTATTGCCTACGAATTCGAAGACGAGGCTTAAGTCGGCAATTCCATTTAAAAATTCTTAGTTTAACAAGCTCACATTCAAATATTGTATATGTCTAAAAGACCCAAACCATTATTTAAAGTAGCATCAGAGTTTAACGTATCTACACAAAGCATTGTGGATACGTTAAGTGAAGATGGTTTTGACGTTGCCAATCGTCCCAACTTCAAAATAACGCCTGAAATGTATGAGGCGCTTGATGAAGTATATGGCGAAGACCGGGCTAAGAGTGCAGATCACGAAAAAGCCCGTGAAGAATATGAAAGCCGCCGAAGCCAGATGATGAACCAACGCAACGACAGCGTTACTCTGGATAACGTGTTGGAACCTATTGAGGAAGAGGTAGGGCTGGAGCCGGAAGATGATGTGGAAGATCTTGAGCCACAGGACGAGGACAGTGACGAGCTTGATTTAGAGCCTATCGATGAAGAAGACGAGGCTGATGAGAAAGCCGAGGAAGAAGAGGCTAAGAAAAAGGCTGAAGAAGAAGCCAAGGCTAAGAAAGAGAAAGAAGAAGAAGAGGCCAGGAAGAAAGAAGAAGCGGAAGCTAAGGAAAAAGCTGAAGAAGAGGCCAAAGCAAAGAAAGAGAAAGAAGAGGCTGAGAAAGCCGAGAAGAAAAAAGCCGAAGCCAAAAAGGCAGAAGACGAAGACGAAGATGAGGAAGAAGATACTGAATCCACAACGTCAGATGACGATGACGAAGACGATGAGGAAGAAGATGTTATCCGTGGCTCTGCCGGCAAACTAAAAGGAACTAAGGTATTAGGTAAAGCATCTTTCACTACCGAACGTAAGCCTCGTAAGAAGAGAAAACGTCGTAAAGATCGAAAAGACGATGATTCTTCGAGCTCGAAATCTGATTCGGACAAGAAGTCTAAGAAGTCTCGCAAAAAGAGGAAGAAAAAGACCGAGATTGACGAGACCGATGTTGATAAAATGATGCGCGAAACCATGAAGAAGATGCAATCTTCTAAAACGGTGGGTAGCAAGCGTCAGAAACGTCGCCGGGAAAGAAAAGAGGAACGAGAGGAGGAACTGCAAAAGCAGGCGGAACTCGAAGAGCTCGAGTCAGATATTATCGAGACTACCGAGTTTATTACTGCTAATGAACTGGCTGACCTGCTGGGTGTGGGTGTAAACGATATTATTTCAGTCTGTATGTCTATTGGGTTGATGATTACGATCAACCAGCGACTGGATGCCGGTACCATTGAATTAGTTGCCGAAGAATACGGTAAGGAAGTTCAGTTTATTGAAGCTGAAGAAATGGATGAAGATCTTACCATTCCGGAAGATAAGGAAGAAGACCTTCAGCCTCGTGCTCCTATTATTACGGTAATGGGTCACGTTGACCACGGTAAAACATCGTTGCTGGATTATATCCGTGAAGAGAAAGTTGCAGCCGGTGAGGCCGGAGGTATTACCCAGCACGTTGGTGCTTATCAGGTAGTACATGATGATAATGAAATTACCTTCCTGGATACCCCGGGTCACGAGGCTTTTACCGCTATGCGTTCTCGTGGTGCACAAGCTACCGATATTGTAATTCTGGTAGTTGCAGCCGATGATTCTGTGATGCCGCAGACGATTGAGGCGATTAATCACGCCAAAGCAGCAGGTGTACCTATTGTTGTTGCAATTAATAAAATTGATAAAGAGGGTGTTAATCCCGATAAAATCAAAACCCAGCTTTCTGAGCATGACGTGATTGTCGAGGAATACGGCGGTAAAGTTCAGTATGCTGAAGTTTCGGCTCATACCGGACAGGGAATAGAAGACCTGCTCGAAAAAGTACTGATCGAAGCCGAACTGCTCGAACTGAAAGCGAATCCAAATCGACGAGCAGATGGTGTTGTACTTGAAGCGCGGTTGGATAAAGGAAAAGGTATTGTATCCAATATCCTGGTTCAGGGTGGTACGCTGAAAGTAGGAGATCCGTTTGTTGCCGGTCCTTGCTTCGGACGTGTACGAGCCATGGAAAATGATCGTGGTCAGCGTGTGAAAGAAGCCGGACCATCAACGCCGGTACAGCTTATGGGTTTTGATGAAATGCCACAAGCAGGTGATAAGCTGATTGCAGCTGAAGATGAGAAACTGGCTAAAGAAGTAGCTAACGAGCGAATGCAAATCCGCCGTGAGCAAGCCATGAGAACGACCAAGCATATGACGCTGGATGATATTTCACGCCGACTTGCTCTTGGTGAGGTTTCTGAGCTTAACATTATCATTAAAGCCGATGTGGATGGTTCTATTGAGGCACTTTCAGGTTCACTCCAGAAATTAAGTACCGATGAAGTAGCGGTCAATATTATTCACACCGGAGCCGGTGCAATTTCTGAATCTGATGTACTTCTGGCTTCAGCTTCTGATGCGATTATTATCGGTTTCCAGGTACGGCCAACTTCAAGTGCACGTAAGCTGGCTGAATCTGAAGAGATTGACATCCGACTGTTCAGTGTTATTTACGATGCAGTGGATGAAGTACGCGATGCCCTTGAGGGACTGTTATCACCTGAGCTGAAAGAGCAGATGATGGGTGTAGTTGATGTTCGTGAGACCTTCAAAGTTTCCAAAGTTGGAACTATTGCAGGTTGCTATGTAACCGAAGGCAAGATTGAGCGAAATAACCCAATCCGACTTGTACGAGACGGTGTTGTCATTTACGATGGTGAAATCGATGCTCTCAAGCGTTTCAAAGATGATGTGAAAGAAGTTACCTCCGGATACGAATGTGGTATCAGTATCCAGGGATACAACGACATTAAGGTTGGCGATCAGATTGAGAGTTACAAGATTACCGAGCAGAAGCGTACTCTTGAAGATTCTGCCGGATAATCCATATCTGACGGAATTAGAAGTCTAATTTTTATACTTACCTGATTATGGGTTTCAGACCAAAGCGATTGGCAGCGGTTATTAAGCGTGACCTCGGCCAAATCATACAAAGATCTTACCAGCCAAGCGGAACATTTGTAACCGTAACCAATGTGGTTATGACCGATGACCTCTCCATAGCTAAGGTCTATTTAAGTGTGTTCTCCCCAGGACGGGATGACAAACCGGTCTATGAATTTATCGATGAACATATCGACCAAATTCGTTACGATCTGGCCTCAAAAATCAAGAATCAGGTTCGTAAGATTCCTGAACTTCACTTTTATGAAGACGATACCGCTGAGTATGTCAATAAAATGGAGCAATTGCTTAAAAAGGTAGATATACCTGAAGAAGACCCTGATTCACCCTCCGAAGACTAACCAATGGCCCGAGCTCTTCCTTTGGATGAAATTCCGGTTTACGGTAAAAAAAATTTACCGGACAGGGATACTAATTTATCTGACGGTGCTATTTTCCTTATCGATAAGCCCTTGGAATGGTCCAGCTTTGATGTAGTTAAATTTTTGCGAAAAAGAATACGGGTTAAGAAAGTTGGGCATGCAGGCACTTTAGATCCGCTGGCAACAGGAATGCTGATTTTGTGTTGTGGTAAAGCGACCAAATCTATTTCCATGATTCAGGATTTACCCAAAGTATATACCGGGGAAATCACCTTTGGTAAAGCTACAACAACCTATGATGCCGAAGGAGAGGTGAGTGAAGAAGCAAGCTGGGATCACATCACCAAAGAGAAGATTATTGATGTTCTTGAGAAGGAATTCACTGGTACGGTAGAGCAAATTCCTCCGATGTATTCAGCCCTAAAATATGGTGGAAAAAAGCTGTATGAATTGGCTCGAAAAGGGGAGGAAGTGGTTCGGCTACCACGGCAGGTTACGTTTCATGAACATGAAATTCTGACTTTTGAACCGCCTAAGCTCACTCTTAGAATAAAGTGCAGCAAGGGAACCTACATTCGATCTTTAGCACGTGATTTGGGAGAAGCTCTTGACTCAAAAGGATATTTAAGTGGGTTGGAACGAACGGCCATCGGAGATTTTTTAGTGGACGATGCGCTAACGCCTCATGAAATGGGAGATCAATTAAAGGACATATGGCAGAGTTAATTGAACTGAAAAACATTACCCGTGATCCCAACACCGTAGCAACCGTAGGCACTTTTGACGGTGTGCATCAGGGACACCGGGCGCTAATGGAAGCGGTAGTTGCCAAGGCCCGCGAACGAAATGCCCGCAGTGTAGTGGTGACGTTTGATCCTCATCCCCGAGAGATTATAAATCCGGGTAAAGAAGGAATTAAGCTACTTACAACACTCAAAGAAAGAGCGGAGATACTGGAAGATCTTGGGGTGGATGTATTATTGGTGATTCCATTTGACCGTGATTTTTCTCTTTTGTCTTCCGAAGAGTTTGTCCGTGATATTATTTTTGAGAAGATCGGCGTGTCTGAATTTGTGATAGGCTACGATCATCATTTTGGACGTGACCGCAAGGGCACCATCGAGACTATTGAGAAATTGGGCGGCGAGTTAGGTTTTGATTCGTATGTGGTTTCGAAGCAGGAAATGGGAGAGGTGACCATCAGCAGTACCGTAATCCGGAATACCCTGGCTGAGGAAGGCGATGTGAAACAAGCCGCTGAATATCTGAACCGTCATTATTTATTGAATGGCATTGTTATGCACGGGGATGAACGCGGCCGCACCATCGGTTACCCAACGGCAAACCTGAAGCCTGAACATGAGAATAAAGTGATTCCAAAAAACGGGGTGTATGCGGTCAAAGTTCGGGTGAATAACGAATGGTATGGCGGTATGATGAACATCGGTGTTCGTCCAACGTTCGGGGAAGATCAGAGAACACTGGAAGTCAATATCTTTGATTTTGACCGGGAGATTTATGGAGATACGATACAAGTCCGGTTCATTGATCGCATTCGGGATGAGAAGAAGTTTGAGGGGATTGAAGAGCTTAAAGCACAATTGGGATCGGACAAGCAAACAGCACTTCAAATTTTAGAAGACTGAATCAATTCGGGTTTTACTACGTAGGTTTGGGTTAGCCCTTTTTTTTTCAAGGGACTCAATCCAAACAAATCCCGAACCCATGCGATTACTGATTACAATTTTTTTTCTTAGCCTTTCAACCACAGCCTTTTCCCAGCAGTATATTGTTGATGAACTTGCCTCAGATATGGAAAGAAGTAAAGCCATGTCTCTTTCCTATATTGAAGCCATGCCTGCTGATCAATTTGGTTTTCAGCCCAATGAGCAAGTACGGACTTTTGCCGCGCAGTATTTACATCTTGCTCAGGGACTCATCGGGTTATCATCAAACGGAACCGGAGCTACTCCGATCTTTCAAGGAGAAAATCTTGAAGCCACCGAAGCCTATCACACCAAAGAGGAGGTGCTTCGTATTGTAACCGAGAGTTATGATTTTGCTATAAAGAGTATCAAAGAAATGGATGCCTCTCAGTTGACGGAGATTGTACAAAGAGGGCAATTTGAAGTAACCAGAAGAGGGTGGATTCACAAAGCGTTAGAGCATAATACGCATCACAAAGGGCAAACAACTATTTATTTGAGAATGAACGGGATTACGCCACCTCAGTACCAGTTATTCTAATGGTTGGCAGTTAAAAAACTATCCTTGAAACGAAGGCTCTTTGAAGGATAGCGGGGGAAAACAAATCATAGATCAGATATTGTCCATTTCAACAAAAACCCCTATCTTTCAAAACTGTAAATCGATTTATATAAGTACTAATTAAACCATTGCAATGAGCATAACCGCAGAAGAAAAGAAAGAAATCTTTAAGAAGTTTGGAAAAAGTGAAACCGATACGGGTTCCACTGAAGGACAAATCGCCCTTCTTACCAAAAGAATTAATGACCTGACTGACCACCTCAAAGACAACCAATTGGATCACGCATCACGACGAGGATTGTTGAAAATGGTAGGTAAAAGAAGAAGGTTGTTGAACTACCTCATGAAAAACGATATCGAGAAGTACAGAGAACTGATCAAAGAACTCGGTATCCGTAAGTAAGTTTATATTCGTATAAAAAGGCTCCGCTGTGGAGCCTTTTTCAATTTATCCTGTCGCTATTTTCCTATCCGATGTTGACAGGATTTCGCAAATCAATAAAGACAAAGAAGACAAATGAAAGAAGAAATAAGAAGTGTAGAATTTGCACCGGGTAAGGTGCTTTCAGTAGAAACAGGCCGGATTGCCAAGCAAGCCGATGGCGCTGTAGTGGTTCGAATGGGAGATACCCAGGTACTTTGTACCGCCGTAAGTGCTAAAGAACCAAAACCGGGACAGAATTTTTTCCCATTAGTTGTTGACCACAGAGAAAGTTTTTCAGCCGGTGGACGTTTTCCCGGTGGGTTTATGAAACGTGAAGGACGTCCTTCAGAAAAAGAAGTTTTAGCAAGTCGATTGATCGATCGCAGTTTGCGTCCACTGTTTCCAAAAGGATATTTATGTGAAACCCAAATCATCTCAAGCGTACTTTCATCTGACGGTGAAAACGACGGTGATGTTCTGGGTGGATTTGGTGCCTCAGCTGCACTGCACATGTCTGATGTACCATTCGACGGCCCTATGGCCGAAGTTCGTGTAGGGCGCGTTGATGGCGAGTTTGTTATCAACCCAACCCTGTCTGAACTGGAGAAAAGTGATATCGACATGATTGTTGGCGGTACAGCCGACTCGGTGTTGATGATGGAAGGAGAGATGGATGAAATCTCTGAAGATGAGATGTTAGGCGCTATTAAAGCTGCTCATGCTTCTATTATTACCCTTTGCGAGTTTCAGGAAGAACTTCGTGAAGAGTACGGACGCGAGAAAAGAGCATTCACTCCGGAATCAAATCCTGAGGAAATTGAGAATAAAGTTCGTGAATTAGCTACCGACAAAATTAAAGAAGTAGTTAATATCGGACTAGGAAAAGAAGAATACTCTGCCAAGCTTCAGGAAGCGAAAGACAGCGTGATTGCTGAGCTCGAAGAAGAGTTTGAAGAGCAAATGGATATCGTTAAGGATATTCTGAGTACGGTTGAGAAAGAAGAGCTTCGCAACATGATCCTGGAGAAAAAACGCCGAATCGATGGTCGTGCTCCGGAGGACATTCGCGATATCTGGACGCAAGCCGGATACCTCGTTCGCACACATGGTTCTTCTATTTTCACCCGTGGCGAAACACAGGCTCTTGTATCTGTGACCTTAGGTACTAAAAAAGATGCCCAGGCAGTAGATACTCTGTTCGATGAAGAAGAGAAGAAATTCTATCTGCATTACAACTTTCCTCCATATTCTGTTGGTGAAGCGGGTTTCCTGAGAGGTCCTGGCCGACGTGAAATTGGACACGGTCACCTTGCCGAGCGTGCACTCCGAATGATGATGCCATCATTTGATGACTTTGGTTATGTAATCCGGGTTATTTCTGATATTACAGAATCTAACGGTTCATCTTCCATGGCCTCCGTTTGCGGTGGTTCTATGGCGCTGATGGATGCCGGTGTGCCTCTGAAAAAACCGGTTGCAGGTATTGCAATGGGTATGATTGTTGGAGAAAACAATTCCGTTGTTCTTTCTGATATCCGTGGAGAAGAAGATTTCATGGGCGACATGGACTTCAAAACGGCCGGTACCGCAGATGGTATCACCGCTTGCCAAATGGATATGAAAGTTAAGGGCATTTCTTTTGAAGTTATGGAAGAAGCCCTTAAGCAAGCTCATACCGGAAGAATGCACATTCTTGGGAAAATGGCGGAAACCATTTCTGCTCCAAGAGAAAGCCTATCCGAATATGCTCCTCAGTTCATTAATATGACTATTGATGGCGACATGATTGGTGCTGTGATTGGGCCGGGTGGTAAAGTGATTCAGACTCTTCAGAAAGAAACAGATACAGAAATCTGGATTGAAGAAGATGACGAAACCGGCAAAGGTAAAATTACAATTTCAGCTGACAGCCTAGATAAAGCCGAAGATGCACAAGATCGTATTAAGGCAATCACAGGTCAGCTTGAGGAAGGCGCTACTTACAAGGGTACCGTTAAGACCATTAAAGACTTCGGTGCTTTCGTAGAGATCGCTCCGGGACGCGATGGCCTGCTTCATATTTCTGAAATCGACCATAAGCATGTTAAAGACGTAACAAACTACATGAGTGTGGGCGATGAGATTGAAGTTAAGCTCCTCAAGATTGAGCCGGGCAATAAGCTTCGATTATCCAGAAAAGCATTGTTGGAAAACGAAGAAGAAGAGTAAGTCTTTACCAACAAAGCTGTTTATATTAGGCGCTTTTCTTCGCGAAAGAGCGCCATTTTTTTGAATAATACGCCGTAATAACTTTTCCAAAGTTAACAGGACTGAAAACGCTTAATGGTATCTTTATAACTTTGGAAAAGTTATTGTTTAGAAGAGAAGATAAAAAGGAATGGAAAACGTGAAAGAAATTGATTTTGTAAGCAAGAGTACGCTGCCAAACGGACTTCGAATTGTTACCGAAAAGATTGAGTCTGTAAAAAGCGTATCCGTTGGAATTTGGGTGAAAACTGGAGGGAGACACGAGACTGCGAAGCAAGCCGGAATTACTCACTTCCTTGAACATATGCTGTTTAAAGGAACTGATAAACGTTCTTCATTTGATATTGCGCTGAGTATGGAATCGGTAGGGGGATACCTGAATGCATTCACCTCTTCAGAATACACTTGTTATTATTCAAGATGCCTGAATACTCAGCTGGACCGCGCCTTGGATGTGCTCTCTGACATGGTACTTAACCCGGCCTTTCCTGAAGAGGAAATAGAGAAGGAGAAGAAAGTGGTAATCGAAGAGATGAAGATGTACCGTGATTCTCCGGATGATTATCTCTTTGAAGAATTCAATTCCAAAATTTTTAACGGCCATGAGTTAGGACGGCCGGTTTTGGGATATGAGGAGACAGTATCTGACTTTTCCCGCCAGGACCTTTATGATTATATGAAGGATCGATATTACCCGGGCAACTTACTGGTTTCCGTTGCCGGCAATATAGATCACGACAAAGTAGTGCAGCTGGTTACTGAGTATTTCGAAAACCTTGAAGCCAAAGACCACGACGAGTCGGAGCAGCCACTGCCTGAATTCAAACCGGAAGATGTCACGCTGACCAAAGCCATTGAACAAACCCATTATATTTATGGCAGGAGAGGGCTGAACTTTGATCATAAGGACAAATACTTACTTCTGTTGGCTAATACCATTCTGGGAGGAGGGATGAGCTCCAGACTGCATCAGAATGTGCGCGAGAAGTACGGATACTGCTACTCCATTCAAACCTTCAACCAGTCGTATACCGATACCGGTTTATGGGGAATTTACGTAGGAACCGACAAAGAGTACGTGGATCATGTTCGCGAATTGATCCGAAAAGAACTCAAACAAATGCAGGACGAACAGGTTCCTGAAAAAGAACTGGCCGAAGCCAAATCACAGTTGAAAGGGAAGTTGCTGCTATCTCAGGAAAGCACCAGTAACCGTATGACTCGTTTGGCGAAGAGCGAATTATATTTTGGCCGATTTGTTACTTTGGACGAACTCGTTGAAAACATCGATTCGGTAACCGCAGAAGAAATTCAACGCTTCGTAAAAGACTTCTTCACCGAAGAAGATTTCATGGAAGCAATCCTGTTACCAGAGTAAGAATTACCGCAAAGTCACATTCCACCTTAAGCATTTAATAATTTATAATTTCCAATGACCTACATCAACAAACTTGCTGACCACGTTGATAAAGAAGTAACCTTAAAAGGCTGGGTATATAATTTCCGCAGCAGCGGAAGCCTTGTCTTTATTGAAATGAGAGACGGAACCGGCATTACACAATGTGTGGTAGCCAAAGATGATGTTTCAGAAAACGTTTGGGAAGCCGCAACCTCTCTCAAACAGGAAAGTTCGCTGGAAGTGGTGGGTACCGTAAAGGCTGATGAGCGTAGTATTGGAGGTCATGAAATCCATGTCTCTAATGTGAAGGTACATCAGGTGGCGGAGAACTATCCCATCACCCCAAAAGAACACGGCGTTGAGTTTCTTATGAACAACCGACACCTTTGGTTACGCAGCCAAAAACAGTGGGCGGCTATGCGTGTTCGGAATGAGATTATTTATGCCATCCATACCTTTTTCCAGGAGCGTGACTTTGTACAAATGGATTCACCGATCTTTACCGGTAACGCGGCCGAGGGAAGTACCACACTTTTCGAAACGGATTATTTTGAGGAAAAAGCCTATCTCGCACAAACGGGACAGCTTTACGGAGAGGCAATGGCCATGGCACATGGATTGATTTATACATTCGGCCCCACTTTCCGTGCAGAGAAGTCTAAAACACGCCGACACCTGACTGAATTCTGGATGATTGAGCCGGAAATGGCGTATTACGATCTGGACATGAATATGGATTTGGCTGAGGATATGATCAAAGCGATTGTATCTACTGTATTGGAGAAGAGAAAGGATGAGCTGGAGATCCTGGAACGGGATACGTCATCTCTTGAAAAAACGGCTACAGAACCCTTCGAAAGAATGACTTATGACGAGGCCGTGAAAATCCTGAAGAGTGATGAAACCGCTGATATGCTGGATGAGATGGCAGAGTCGCGCAGACAGGAGCAGGTGGATCTCGAGAAGGAGTGGGAAGAAATAAAAAAAGAACACGGATCGGCAAAAAAGTGGCGTAAAGCCCAGATTGATCAACGCATAAAAGAAATTTCAGCTCGCATCGATCAAATTGAAGAAGACCTTCGAAATATACCGAGCTGGAAAGTGTCGGCCCGTAACTTTGAGTGGGGGAATGACCTCGGTGGTAGCGACGAAACCGTACTCATGATGCAATACGATGTGCCGCTGATTGTGACACACTGGCCTGCTGAAATCAAAGCCTTTTACATGAAGCGTGATGACACCAATAAACTCGCCCTTGGGATGGATGTTCTTGCTCCTGAAGGATATGGTGAAATTATTGGTGGAAGTCAGCGTGAAGATGATCTCGAAGTGATGGAAGAGCGCATTAAAGAAGAAGGGTTGGATAAAGAGGTATTTGAATGGTATCTCGACTTACGCCGCTTTGGTTCGGTTCCACACTCAGGATATGGTCTTGGGTTAGAGCGGACCGTAGCGTGGCTGTGTGGCTTATCTCACGTGCGTGAGACTATTCCATTCCCAAGAATGATGGGACGGCTGACGCCTTAATTTCCTACGTAAGAATATACCCGGGCAGGACTGTTCACCAATTCAGCATCTTTCTTTAAAGCAGAGTGCAGCTGTTCGGGTACTATCTCTACGGCAATACTTTGCACGTCGTCTTCCACCTGCTGAACGAGGACGATATCACCCAGGGTGATTGCAAACTCATCAAACTGCCTGAAGAGCTGAACCAGTCTATCCGCAGCGTTTTGAAGGGCAGAGTTGGCATCTGAATTTCCTTTATTGAGCAGGGATGTTTCGATGCACTCTTTTCCTTTTTTGTACAAATCCCTGATATCGTTTTCTGTGTCAGAGCTTTTCCGTACATAAGTCAGTTTCTGGTAGAAAGAATCCAGAACCGGTTCGTCATAAATTTCAAGCTCAAACCCGAGCTGCTCCATAAAATTCTCACAAACAGACTTGATTTCACCGGCTTTGACTTCATCAACATCAGCTGAAGGCACACCAATCAATACGTTACCAATATAGCGGTTCTTGTGAGGTTTAGGCTCATTACCAAATGGAGAGGTAGTTTCGATACTTTTTTCTTTCTGATCACTGTCATCAGAATCGGAAATAGCTTCTTTTGCTTTTTTAACGGCTTGTTGGATTTCAGGGCGTTTTGGCTCTTTGGTGAGTTTAGCGTTCATTACATCCACATCAGGCCCTACACTTACAATTCCCGTTACTTCGGCGTTTTCATGAACGGAAATTCTCTTTGAAAAAATAAAGCCATCGATCACAGCAGAGGAGGTCACTTTAATATGATCTTTGATCCGAAGTTCTCCTGTAAACCGACCTTCAAGAATAGCATCCTGTGCAATTACAGAACCGGTTATCCGTCCGGTATCAGATAAAATAAGTTTTTTCTGAGCTTTAATATCGCCATCCACTGTTCCGGCAATACGGATATCTGTTTCAGTTTCAATATTAGCTGAGACCCGGGTGCCCTTCGTAATATTAGTTACCGACTCTGCCTTGTTAAGTTCGTCCACGAAATACCAATTAGTTAACCTTGATCGAACCCATAAAATATTGAATACAGATCAATTTATTTACATTGATTACAAAAAAATCAGATGGGACTAATTGTCGGTTTCATCTTTCTTTTTATTGCCAGCCGTTGTTTTTCTAACAGTTTGTGAGTCGCCGGATGGAACAGAGACATTGGGGCCAACCTGAAAGGAGCCTTTTATCTGAGCACCGTTCTCAATAGTCAGCTTTTTGGTAAAGATTTTTCCATCTACAATAGCTGATGCCCTAAGAACCAGCGATTCGGAGGCTTTTACATCTCCTGATACAGAACCGGAAATGTCGGCATCAGGGGAATGAATACTGCCATTCACTTTGCCTGATTCGGTAAGCATCACTTTCTTTTTTGATTCAATTTTCCCGTCCACAGTTCCTGCAATCCGGACATCATCTTCACAAAACATATCCGCCGTTATTTCGGTGGATTTTGTTATATAAGTGATGGAAGGGGAAGAGCCGCTTCTTGAGTTTGAGTTACTATTTGATGTGTTTTTCACGGGGGTAGATTTTCTCTTAAGCATAGTATGACTTCCAACTATACACTAAGGGAAATGTTCCCGTATTTCAATTAAGTTTTTTGCGTAACCACCAGGCAAATATTGAGAAAATAATTTCTACTCCGGTTACAATAGGTTGGCTGGGATCTTCGAATCCATAAAGAAGTATCCCCATAAATCGTGCGATACCGGCTGAAAGAAAAATAAAAGTATACGCTGTTAGTGCAATTTGATACCGGTCTTTCTTGAAGCCGCTCCATATAAAGAAGAGGGCTATCCCGAATTCAAGTCCGCCATAAAATGCGGTTACCTCAACCAATGTATTGGGGCTGTGATGAGTGAAACCTACAATTTCGCCGAGGGTGTGGGGACTGATTAAAAAGGTGAAAGCGTAGGAAAGTAAAACAGCTCCACTAAGGAATAGAAAGTACTTTGTTGTTTTAAACATTGGCAAGTGTTAGTTGATAATGGATTATGAATTTAGACATCTGCAGTCAAATAATCAGTTCCATTACCAAAATCGGTATTCCATGAAAAACTATAATAGAGCAGTAAAACCTGTACCAAAAAAACTCAAAAACAGAATGGAATTTGGTGCACGTTATTTGGAATTTCCACCGCGATGGCACGAAAACCAAACAGTAACCAGATTTATCAACAGGTAGTTGGAGAAATTAACTCCGGAAACCTAAAACCCATCTACTATCTCTACGGGGAAGAGGATTTTTATCTGGACCAACTGCTGGAACGGTTCTCGAAAATCATCCCGCCTGAGCAAAAAGATTTTAACTTCGATTTGTTATACGGGCAGGAAGTTACGCCGGCACAAACTCTCTCAATCGCCCGCAGCTTCCCCATGATGGCAGAACGACGAGTGCTCATTATCCGTAACTTTCTTCAGCTAAGTAAGGGCGGGAGTGAAGACGGATCACCTGCGGGGCATATTAATGACTTTATTTCCTACATCGAACAACCCAACCCTTCCACCATACTGGTTTGCTTTGATACCAAGAAACCGGCAGGTAATACCAACATCGGAAAGGCCCTGAAAAAAGATAAGAAGGTTGGGTTCCATGAATTTGAACGCATGGCTGATTATCTGATCCCGGATTGGGTGATTGATTGGGTTCGAAGCCATCACTCCAAAGAAATTGAGCCGGCAGCAGCCCAGTTGTTGTCTCAGTTTGTGGGTAATAACCTGCAGTTACTGTCCACTGAAATAGATAAAGTGTGCACTTTTGTGGACACTTCTGATACCGTTTCAGAGGCCGATGTAAAAAAAATAATCGGCTCATATCGCGAATTTACGGCCATAGAGCTCAAAGAGGCCATTGTTAAGCGAAATCTGGAACAATCGCTTTATATCTCGGAACAGATGTTGCAACACACTAAATCAGACACGGGAGAATTAATTCGTCTCGTGGGGTTCTTTAACAGTGTGTTTGTAAATATCTGGCAGATTTTGAGGCTCTCCGAAAAGGGGTTTGCTAAAAATCAGATCCAGAGCGAGTTAGGCATCGGCAGCAGCTGGTACTTTAATAAACTCTGGGAAGATGCCTCATCTTTTCGCTACAGCGATATGCCCGGGATATTTGAAGCCTTACTGGATGCAGATCGCTCTATCAAAGGCTTCAGCACATTAGACTCCACTTCGATTTTATTCTTCCTGGTCAAGCGAATCATCGGGTAGTATCGATTCGCTCATCATAAGAATCGAAACTAAAATTGTGGAGTTTACTAATGAAAGCGTTTCAAGCAGCATCGGTCAAGAACTATGACGACGAAGATTTAATGGAATATTTTCAGAATGGAAAAGAGTTGGCATTCAACGAATTAGTTTACCGGTATCAGGACCGTCTTCATAACTTTTTGTATCGCTACACTCATAACCACCAGGACTGTGAAGACCTGGTTCAGGAAACGTTCTTAAGAGTTCACAAAAGCAAGCATTCTTACGAGCGCATTGCCAAATTTTCGACCTGGATGTACACTATTGCGCTGAATCTTGCCAAGAGTTTGTATAAAAAGAAGCAACGAATGTATAAGGTGTCAATTCACAAAGACGAATCTGACCCCGATGATCGAGAGCTTCTCCTGGAGGATGCTACTATCCTTCAGGATGATGCTCTTCATGAGAAATTATGCATGGAGCAGCTTGAAAAAGCCCTGATGGAATTACCGGAAGATTTTCGCGAAGTAATTATACTCCGGGATCTACAGCAACTTTCCTATGAAGAAATCTCTGATATCACGGACATCCCAATGGGTACTGTGAAATCCCGAATTAACCGCGGAAGGGCTCAAATCCAGGCCTTAATTAAAGATTATGTGCAGCTGGGAACAAATGCTGCATAAGTGAATTAAAGGGAAGTGAAGACTCATTTAGCAAACTTCCCTTATGGATAAATTTTTAGATAAAGAATACCATCCGGTAATAGAAGATTTCATCACCGATTATGTGGACGATGAAATGGGCTCGGTTGAGAGAGCATCTTTTGAAGAAGTGCTGGTTCATGATGATGACCTTCGTGAACTGGCATTTTCTGCAAAAGAAGGAAAGAAGCTGCTTTCACAATTCAGAGAAGTGAAAGCAAGCGATGACTTTATGGAAAAGCTGATGAAGAAAATCAGTTAATTAAAAGCTCAGGGATACACTTATTCCCGGAGCTTTTTCTTTTGGGAAATAGGTGGGGCTGAAGGTGAATTTAGCCGACTGTTTTTCTGTGTTATACTTTCTCACGTTCTTCATGGAATTGAATAGGTCATAAAAAGTGCTGTAAACCAGTAGACCTGCACCACCAAAAAATAATGCCATTGCGGTAATCTCGTTAAAGCCGTCCGGGTCTTTTCTAACACCACCGTGGGATAACTGATTTAATATACCCATATAACCGCCCACCGTAATCATACCGCCTGCTATAGCTCTTGTTACAATACCCTTACCTACAGCTTTGCTATTCTCTGCATACATATTACCTGCGGAGGGTCCGATGATAATCCCACCTGTGGCTAAAACTGCTCCGGGCATATTCACATCATTTTTAAGAAGGGCTTGTCCTGCAATGAAAGACATTGTGGGTACCGCTGCTGACAAAAGAAATGCAACTCCTTCTTTCTTAGGTTTAAACTCTTCCGTTGAAAAGTGGATAAAATTTTCATCAATATGAGTATTGGTAGGTGGGGAAGTTGTTAATGGGTTGTATTGAGCAACAACCAAAGTGGGAATGAAAATGATGAGAAGAAAATGAATTGTAAATCTTATCATAATAAGGTCTTATCGATTAATATACTCTAAGATATCAATTCACAGAAAATAATTAAAACATCATACTCAATCTCTTGTAGATCAGGCAGTTAACATATTTTTTTCTTAGCATTCAGAGAATAAAATTGTTACCCCTTTACTAGTTTTTAAACATGCGTATGAATTATTCTCTTAGTGCAGGTTTTTTAATTTTTGTCAGTGTGTTTTTTATAATGTTTTGTTCCAAAACGGATCAGCACTTTGAGAAAATTGGGGTAGTGGAAGGTTTTTATGGAACACCATGGACTCATGAAGCCCGGTTAGATATGGTAAGGTTTATGGGAGAAGTTGGCATGGATACCTATTTCTACGCTCCCAAAGATGATCCATTTCATCGGGCCAAATGGCGTGAACCATATGTCGGCGAAAAGCTTGATGAGTTTAGTGAATTCGTCTCAGTGAGTGAGGAGTCGGGGGTAGATTTGTTTTTTGCGATTAGTCCGGGTTTGGATATTGTCTATTCCGATTCTGCTGATTTTGCTGCTTTGAATAATAAGATACAGGCGATGGTCGAGCTGGGGGTAGAACATTTTGCTCTTTTCCTCGACGATGTTCCTCAGCACTTGCGACATACAGCTGATAAAGAACAGTATGAAAACCTGGCTGCAGCTCACGCCGACCTGATTAATCGTATTTGGAATAAACTAAAAGAGCAGAATATTGAATTTGTTGTATGTTCCCGTGAAGCGGCGCACGAAAAACGCGAAAGCGTTTCACGATAAATGCGAAAACCTAGATGTTCAAAGCTGCACCAGTGGTTAAACACCGGCTTACAACCGAACGAGTAAATAGGACA
>NZ_JBEDYP020000004.1:0-72994 GCF_040117685.2 Gracilimonas sp. BCB1
TTGTGTAACGCCTGCCTGACGACTATTTTATCGAAGCCAATTTCTTTAACCACTGGTGCAGCTTTGAACATCTAGGTTTTCGCATTTATCGTGAAACGCTTTCGCGTTTTTGGTTATGTTGTACCTACTTGGTTCAGTTATGAATCGGGTGTTTAACCACTGGTGCAGCTTTGAACATCTAGGTTTTCGCATTTATCGTGAAACGCTTTCGCGTTTTTCGTGCGCCGCTTCACCGATAAGTCAAATTGATGCACCTGCCCCTTTTTAGATTTATCTCTCTTCCTGTTTTTCTTTACGAAAATATTTATTGAGACTCCTTGTTGAATATCAAAGACATTTTCATCTTTTTTACCATCAGGAGTGGTTTCCTTCTTGTTAGAATTACCATGTAGATCAATTATGTATATATCATCAAAACTTTCAAGCAAGGATTGTCTCATTCTCTTATGTATAATGCCATCTATAAAGCTATTGTTTGATACATAAGCCAAAATTCCTTCTCCATTTTTATCAATAAGGTGTTGTCCATATCTGATAAATTTTATGTAATCATCCGATAAAGGTTGAATATTTCTTTCCTTTAAATTTCTTTTATACTCCTTCATGAGCTTTTCAATCCACACTCCTTTATTCCTACTACTCACCGAATAAGGCGGATTCCCCATCACAACCATCACTGGAGTATCACGCTTAATATGATTGGCTTCATTTGCTTCTTCACTTAGCCAGCCGGCAAATAAGGTTCCTGTGTCTGGATGGTGTTCTTCCAAAGAATTGGTGAGATAAACCCGGAAACGTTCACTTCCACTTGGCTCAACACCCGTTTCTCGAAGCAGTAAATCCAATTTTAGGTGTGCCATTGCATAACTAGCCATTAAGATCTCAAATCCATTCAGGCGAGGAATAAGATGCTCTTCCACGTAGGTAGTCCAGATGCCTTGCTGTCCTTCAAACTTGGAATGAATTTGTTTGATCACTTCGGCAAGAAAGGTTCCGGTTCCCGCGGCCGGGTCCAGGATCTGGACTTTGTGGACTTCCCGCTCTTCTTCCACCATTCCACCTTTGTGACGTTTGTCATGGGTGGGAACTTTTACCTTCACTTTTGTTTTAGAGGTGTCGGCCAGTCCGTCTTTCAGTCCAAATTCGACCTTCAGAATGTCATCCACAGCTCGTACAATAAAGTTTACGACCGGTTCTGGCGTGTACCAAACACCGCGACTTTTCCGAAGCTTAGGATCGTATTCAGCCAGGAACGTTTCATAAAAATGAATGATGGGATCTTGTTGTTGAGTAGCTTTACCAAAGTTCTTTAGAAGGCCATCAACATCAGTCGCTCTGAAAATATCAGCTAATCCATCTACCACCCATACGATACGATCATCCAGATCATAACCAGCTATGTATTGAAATAGCTTACGAAGAAAGGGATTGGTTTTTGGAATAAGCGCTGCTGCCTCATGTCGATCAAAGGTATCCAAACTTGAATCGTGGAGTCGGGCTGCAAACATGCCGTAAGCAATCGTCTGGGCATAGATGTCCGCAAACTCCTTCGCCTTGATATCGTGGATCAATACATTCTGAAATGCAGCCAGTTGTTCCCGTAGGGTATTGTTAGCCGTCTCGTTTACTTTGTTTTTTTGCTTTTCTTCATCGGCATTCAGGGCTTTCTCAATTACATCAGCGAGGATTCGGGCTTTACCGGCCATCATCTTCGACAGCTTATTGGCACTGCGGATGGTTTGCCCCACATGTGTACCAAAATCTTTGATGATGTTTTCGAACTCATTGTAGTTCTCAGTCAACCCAACAATACTGCCGTCTTTGATTTCCGCGATAGCAACGGAGGTCAGGAATTCTCCATCCCGAAATACACGGAAATCGAGGTAATCAGTAAAGATCAGATTCGGGAGACCGGTTTTGTAGCGTTCAAACTGTTCTTTATTCTTCTTCTTTCCTTCGAGATCCGGATCGCCAATGTCTTTGGCTTCAATATATCCAACTGGAATTTTGCCTTTAGTGAGGATATAGTCGGGGGCTCCAACATCTGTTCGTGAGGGTTCATTGGTTATAAGCAGGTCGGGTAAAAGATCACCAAGCAATGTTTGTAAATCGCCCCGATAGCTGTGTTCCCTCGAAATGCCTGATTTATATCTTAGATTTAACTGATCAACGTATTCCTGAATGGTCATAGATAAACAATTTGGTTGGCGCTTAGGCTAACAAAATCAGTGCTCAAAGACAATGTAATTTCTTCCTGCCAATGATGGCTATAAACAACGTTTCCTTTATTCAATATATGATCACGCCTTTGGATACTATAATCTCACTCAATAATTCCGAATTTTTTTATAAGTAACCGCCCTTAGACACGGGTATGTACCTAACTTACTTCCTCATTTAATCATTTGCTTAAACGTTTCATTGACTTTATATTTAAGCAATCACTTAAATAATAATTCCTATGAGCAAACAATCCTGTATTCGTGATGTAGCCGATCTGAACCAGATCAACCGCTGCATTGATTCTATCCATGCGGTAGAATCATCCATCTTAAAACTCTCGGACATACTAAAGCTGGCCGGAAATGATGTTCGCCTCAAAATTCTGTTCTTGTTGAGCACGGAGGAAGATTTATGCCCGTGCGATTTGAGCGATATTTTAGATATGACCGTACCGGCGGTATCACAACACCTGCGAAAATTGAAAGACGCCGGACTTTTAGATTCAAGAAGAGAGGGAAAACTCATCTTCTATTCTCTGCAAGAACCTTATGACGATCTTTTGAAACCACTTTTCAACCAAATTGAAAACAATACCATTATGGAGGTATTAGCCGCATGAACAAGCAACAGAAAAATAATTCTGATACCAAATGGCTGGGTGCGGGACTCGGAGTTGCATTTATCGCCTCCCTTTGCTGCATCACTCCGGTGCTGGCTATTCTGGCAGGCACAAGTGGTATCGCCTCTACATTTTCATTCATGGACCCATTCCGGCCTTATTTAATTGGGCTGACTGTTCTTTTACTTGGGTTTGCATGGTACCAAAAACTGAAGCCCTCAAAAGAGATCGACTGTGAATGTGATCCTGAAGAAGCCCGTTTCACCCAGTCTAAATCGTTTCTTGGCATCGTAACCGTTGTGGCGGCGCTGTTGCTGGCTTTTCCAAATTACTCTCATTGGTTTTTCTCTGACGCTCAGCCCACTCAAATACAATATGTTTCCGAGGCAGATGTAGAACATGTCATCTTTAATGTGGAGGGCATGACCTGCGCTGGGTGTGAAGCCAGTGTGAAAAATGAGTTGGGTAAACTCGATGGAATTATTGAGTCCGAGGTATCCTACGACAGCGGAACGGCTACTATTTCGTATTTGAAAACGAAGCTCACGGAAAAAGAACTTCAGGATGCGATCAATAAGACCGGATTTACAGCCAACCTTCAACAAGAGCAAGAAAACGAATAATAGGATGAAAGAACTGGAACTGGACATAGCGGGCATGACATGTGATCATTGCGCCGTGTCTATTGAAAATAATCTATCCAAACTAAACGGAATACAGAAGGCGTATGTAAGCTACCCTAAAGGGAAAGCCACGATATCATTTGATGAATCCACCCTTGATAAAGCTTCAGTGATTGAAGCCGTAAATCAGACGGGAAAGTATCAGGTAGTGGGCGACTCTGGAAAAGAGCAATCGGGTGATAACCATTACTCGTTGATTATTATCGGGGGCGGTTCGGCCGCTTTTGCTGCCGCTATCCGAACGAGTGAATTGGGTGGAACCGCGCTGATTATTAATAAAGGTTTGCCAACCGGTGGAACGTGCGTAAATGTGGGGTGCGTGCCTTCCAAAACACTGATCCGAACAGCAGAAGCCTTTCACAATGCTTCCCATCCGAGGTTTGAAGGGATTGAAACCACGGCAACCATTAGTGATTTCAAAAAAGTGATTGAGCAAAAACGGAAGATGGTTCGTGATCTTCGCCAGGAAAAGTATGTGAATGTTATAAAGGATGATCCAAACATTACCCTCATTGAGGGGTACGGAAAGTTAATTCAAGCAAATCAGGTTCAGGTTAATAATTCAACCTATACCGCTGAGAACATTTTAATTGCCACAGGAGCTTCCCCGTTTATTCCTGAAATACCCGGACTGAAAGAAGCGGGATATCTGACCAATGAATCGGCCTATGAACTTGAGGAACTTCCGGAAGAGCTCGTCATACTTGGCGGCGGATATATTGCTCTTGAAAATGCGCAACTCTTTAGTCGGCTTGGAAGCAAGGTGACTGTATTGCAGCGATCAGAACATGTGTTAAGTGATCAACCCGAAGAGCTTGCAACAGCCTTGACGGGATATTTGGAAGAGGAAGGATTGACCATTTTGACGAATACAGATATTCTGGAGGTTACAAAATCAGATAAAAAAAGAAGTATTCGGTTTACGGTAAACGGAGAAGAAAAAGAACTTGAAGCCAATCAGATATTAGTTGCTACCGGCAGGCAGGGAAATACAGGGAACCTGAATCTTAAATCCGCAGGAATTGAGACCAAAGGACGCAATTACATTCCCGTTGATGAAACCATGCGAACCAATACACCCAACATCTTTGCCGCCGGCGATGTACTTGGCGAACGGCAGTTCGTGTACACTGCGGCCTATGAAGGAAAAATCGCAGCTGAAAATGCGATGAGAGCCAGTCATGGAAAAGCCGATTTTTCAGTCTTACCGTGGGTTATTTTCACTGATCCACAAGTGGCCGGTGTGGGCATGGATGAACAACAAGCCGAAGAAGAGGGAGTCAACTATCAGGCAACGAAACTTACGCTGGACAATGTACCTCGGTCCATCGCCGCTCGGGACACCCGTGGTTATATCAAATTAATCCGAAACAAAGACAATGACCGTTTGATTGGAGCCCGTATTTTGGCACCGGAAGGCTCTGAACTACTAATGGAACTGGTTCTGGCGATTCGACATGGCGTAACCATTCAGTCACTCAAGTCGGAATTTCATCCCTATCTGACTCTTTCTGAAGGAATTAAGCTTGCGGCTCTCACTTTCGACAAAGACGTGAAGAAATTGAGCTGCTGTGCGGTTTGACAGAGTGTTAACAACCATTTGACTCAATCAAAGGTGAAGTTCCTTCATCTAATTACACTTCTATAGTGCTATGGCTGAAGGTGTAAGGTTTCAGAATCTCGTGAATTCTCTTATTCACATCATCCGGATTATAAAGGTTGCTGGCTTCTAATTTATTTAAGAATCCCGACTTATTTTTGAGTAGATTTTCAAAAATAACTGGAAATCCCGATTTGAATTCCTGCAATTTTTGCCGCTGGATTACCCAAAATATCTTGCTGCTGCATATATCGGTAGTTCAAGCGCAGCACGGTTTGAGCAGAAGGCCTGAAGCTCACACCTGGAACAATGGCCCACAAATCATCTGAAATATTTGCTCCTGTTTCTCGAAATGTTCCCACATTCCAGTCCACATATTCCAGCCTGACAGCCAGGTTTAGTACCGCATTCTCAAAACCAGCCAACGGCTGCCTGAAAACCGGCTGCACGATATCCACAAATCCGCCTTGCTGCCGGTCTCCGAATTGCTGTCCGTAGGTTTGCGGAACATCAACCATCACCCATGCCCATTCGCCGGTTATGTAGGTACTTGTTTTTTCCAGGGAGGTATTAAAATCTATGGCAAAAACATCCAACCGCCTTTCTTCATCCAGAATCAGTCCGTCATCTTCAAAGGTATTGTAAACCCCTCCCATATAAGAAAGGCCAATTTCTCCGATGTTCTGATTTTTCACAGCGAGTTTTCCTGTAATTAAAGGTTGCCCATTGTTGCTTTCTTCAAAACGTTCGAAATTTTCTTTGGCTGCGGGGAGAAAGGTTTTGTTTTCCCCGTTTGCGATAATGCTGTTATCAAATCCGTTGGTGAGATAAACCTCGTAGCCAAAAGCCCAATCGTTAACATATCGCTTTCCGTAGAGGCCAAAACCCACGTTGCTCCAGGTAGCAGGCAGCATTTCGGTCATGGCAATGGGCCGGTCAACAAACTCCCATTTAGGGCCATCATGATTTTGGTTAAAAGCCCCAATAGGATTCATAATAATCCCTCCACGAAAATTAAGCATCGGGAAAAAATTGATATCCAATGCCGCAAACTCAACGGCAATCTCGTTACCACCTTCTTCAAATTCAATTTCTGAAAGAAACTTGACTTTTGGATGAATGGAAGAGCCTACAAAAAGTGTAAACCGAGGAACGCGGAAGGTATGGCCTTCGGTAATCCCGTCTTCTCCTATATATTGGTAATCGGCCTCTATATAGCCACCGACAGAGACAGGCGATGTTCCCGCCTGGAAAAACGGGCGCTCATAAACGGCATCCATGTTCATTGTATCTTCCGCCAATGTATCGCGCGGGGTATCTTTGAACAGGGTACTATCAACCTGTGCGTTGGCGTTGATTGTACTGAATAGAATTAAAAAAAGTAGTATTATTTTTTTCATAAGGGCTAAAAATATTTTTTAAAGATGTACTTATCCCATATCGATTTTTAATAAAGTACCTTCAACCTGTACAGGAAAAGTTCGAAGCGGAGCTTCTGCCGGACCATTCTGCACTTCTCCGTTTTGGGTAAATTCACTTCCGTGGGCGGGACACTGAAGCCGGTCGCCATATACTTGAAGCTCAGTACCCTTGTGGGTGCATTTCATAAGCAAAGCTCGGTATTCCGTTTCAGAAAATCTGAAGATGGATACCGGGTATTTAAGTCGGTTATTATAGGCCACAATATATTTCCTGAATTTATTTTCTTCCTTGTTTTCATATTCAAACGAAGACAGGGGAACAAGTAAATACTCATCTTCAAATTGAGCATTCAGATATTTTGGACCTGAGCAGCCTTCAAGGAAAAATGCTGCCCCCACAAGGCCAAGGCAACTATAACTGCAGGTTTTTATAAATTCTTTTCGTTCCATAGTACTTGGTTAAAGAGATTCCAAAAACATGATTAGTGCTTCTTTTTCTTCAGGGGAGAGCAATTGAAATTGATCACGGCTGTTTTGAGCCTCCCCGCCATGCATCAATATTGCCTCTTCAATACTTTCAGCCCGGCCATCATGCATCAGGAAGTACTTTCCACCTTGTGAATCGGGTGACAACCCCAATCCCCATAAGGGAGGGGTCCTCCATTCGTATGTTTCCGCTGAACCTTCCGTAGCTCCGTCATCCAATTCAGGCCCCATATCGTGTAGCAATAGATCGGTATATGGATAAAATGTTTTGTTTGAAAGTGCGGCAATGTCTGTTTCCGGAGTGGTCCATTGCGGGGTATGACACGAACTGCATTGGATAGTAGTGAATATCCCTTTTCCTTTTAAAACAAGGGGATTTTGTGGCTTTCGCTGGATGGGAGCCTTTAACGTCTTCAGGTAAAAAACTACATCTCTTACCACTTGATCCGATACTTCCGGATCTGTCGTCAAACCCGAGTAAACATCCAGAGGTTCGAAGGTAGATGTGACCCCAATATCCTGGTTATAAGCTGTAGCGGTTTGGTGCAACAAATTAACAGCTGATGCCTTCTTACCAAACCGGCCAATATACTTGCCATTTTCTGGCTGATGATGATCTTCCGGGATGAAGTAATCCGGTGGAGTAACATAGTTGGGAACACCTGAAATTCCATCTTCGTCTTCATCATTGGGGTCGGTATTTTCTAGAATTTGTTGATCTGTCAGTGCGGCCAACAAGCCCAGCCCGGTAACGGCCGGAGGCGTCATTTTCATACTTGGAACCCCTTCAGGTAATTTTTCCGGCTGATATCCGGGAATAGCCCGGTTTTGAAGTTGTGGTGCACCAGGCGCATTAATCGGTGAATTAGGCTCAGTTTGTCCAAACCGGATAAGTGATGTTGATGGATGCCCTTTTCCATCGCCAGGGTGGCAACTCCCACACGAAGTGGCCACAAAAATAGGCCCTAAGCCCGTTTGGGGTGTAAAAACATCATCATTAAAGGCAATGTCCCCTTTAAGAAATTGATCTTGTTCTTCGTGAGTCAATCCGGGTATGGGGCCATCCAGTAAATCTTTCTCAGCCGGGGCTTCTGGTACAACTGTATCACAGCCGATCATTAGCAGAAGGAAACAGGTGTACAATACTGGTATCCAAATACGATATTTCATGATGTTTAATAATCAAAATTATTTATTAGTCTTGACTAAAAATATAATTTGTCTTGATTAAAAACAATGTTCAATTAATACTACCATACTTAGCTGATGCGAATTTTTTATGATAAATAAAACAGTAAGATCCGTAAGAAAAGAGAAATGAATAAACAGTTTGATCCCTTGAGAAGTGGTGAAAGCATCAACTATTGGAATGGTTTAGGAATGATTGCCAAGCATTTTTATACATTAAACAACTAACAGTGTTAAGCCACCCTGTTTTAGAATCATAAAGCCGATTGAAAATGAAATCACGATTGGATAAGTGCGAATTTCAGAATTTCATGGATCTTTTTATCCTCTTGGCCAGTACATCATTATTATTACACCAATTAAGGCAAATCCGGCACCAATCATATCAAATTTATCGGGCTGAATGTCATCTATTTTCCACCCCCACAGGAGTGATAGAACAATAAAAACCCCTCCATATGCTGCGAATACTCGGCCAAAGTGCGCGGGTTGCAGTGTGGGTAGAAATCCATACAGCGCCAACAGCATCATCCCAGAGATACCATATACCCAGCTTTTGCTTTCGCGGAGCCATATCCACACTAAATACCCTCCGCCAATTTCCAGAAGTCCCGCTACGATAAAATAGAATACTGATTTCAGATAGATCATTATTATCATTAATCATTTTTAGAATCTGTAAAAGATAATGCATAGCTTTTGTAATCCTTTAAATACTTATTAAACCAATCAGCAGTATGATGAAACGATTTATCGCTTATCCAGTACTACTAATCGCCGTAGTATTTGCAACATCATTTTTTACTCTCAACGCAAATCAGGTTAACTCAGATGAAGATCCTCGGGTAATAGCTATGTATATGTATGCCGATTGGTGTGGAGCCTGCCAGGCAATAAAGCCAATAATGGAAGAAGCAAAACCTGAGTTTGAAGGACAACCGGTGCTTTTCGTCAAAATGGATATGACCAATGATTTTACGGCACATCAATCAAAGTTAATGGCAGCCAGGTTAGGACTTTCAGAAATTTTTGAGAAAAATGAAGGCATGACCGGATTTGTCCTGTTGCTTGATGCCAACACCAACGAAGTTCTTGATAAAATCACAACAGATGATGATAAGCAAGGTATCATAACAAAGATTACGAATGCCCTGGAGTAAATATCAGCAACAACACCTGCTATTTTGATAATTTTAGAATTCTTACTGCTCCTCTCATGACAAAACTAAACACAATAGCTCCGATGAGCAGATCCGGCCACCTGCTATCCAGTGCATAAACAAGAATTCCGGCCAAAATTACACCACCATTTACAATAATATCATTGGAGGTAAAAATTGTGCTTGCCTGCATGTGTGCTTCTTTGCTTTTCGCTTTATTGATAAGCCATAAGGTAAAAACATTTGCAACAAGAGCCGTTGAAGCAATAATGATCATCCAATGAAAGTCGGGCATTTCACCCACTCCAAGAAACCTCCGCAGTACTTCAAGAAATCCCAGTGATGCCAGACCCATCTGAAGATAGCCGCTAATTTTTGCTACTTTCTTTTTTCTTGCTACCGCTGCTCCAACAGCAAAAAGGCTGAGCGCATATACGGATGAATCTGCCAGCATATCTAGTGAGTCTGCAATCAGCCCCATAGAATTGATAATCCATCCGGCTGTCATTTCAATGATAAAGAAGAGAAAGTTGATCCCTAAAACCCACCATAGAATGTTCTTTTGTTGCTGCTCATCAGAAGCGAAAGGCGACATTTGAGCCTCTTTTGTTGAATTCAATTTAGAACCCAAACTCAGGGAGTCAAGGGCTTTCTCAATCTCATTAAGCCTATTTTCGTGATACACTTCTAATGTACGATTCGGGATATCAAAGTTTAGAGATTTAATATCTTCAAACTCTTCCAACCTCATTCGAATCATTTGCTCTTCGGCTGAGCAGTCCATTTGTGGAATATTAAATGTGGATTTTTTCATGGTTGAATATATGGGATTATTTTCATCTTCAACTTAACTGTGACAAAGAATCACCTGTTCCTTACCCCTCAAAAGGCTCACAGGTTTTAATCCTAAACGCTTTTTGAATATCTGTAACGTAAATGATGCCGTCACCGCGTTCCGGTGTTTTGGCATTGGCGCAGATAAGTTGAACAACGTTATCGGATTCTTTGCATTGACATACCAGCTTCTAATTTTACGACTGGACTGTCCGTAAAGTGAAAATCCAGCGATGGGGACGCATCTTTCTGTTTGTATGCTCCGGTACCTTCTCCTTTGGAAAGCGTAACACTTTCATGTCCTGCTTCTTGGAGTGCTGCAACTACATTTTCTACTCTGTTTGGTTTTATAAAGGCTTTTATTTCTTTCATAATATTATGTGTTATGCATTAACCCCGGCAAAGCCATAAAAACATGAATATGGCTTTGCCGGAAAGTTTTTGTTAATCATCGTCGGAAGTCTGGCTTTTCTTCATTTCAGAGATCAGGTAATAGGCATTGTTCCAAGCTACTCGTGCTCCATCCGGCAATGGTTCTAACAACTTCACTTCAACCCAACCATCTTCCTCAATGCCGGTCATAATTTCTACCGGAGTGAAAGACCATTCGGTATTTCCGTTTTCCTCTTGTTGTTCTGCGGTGAATAGGTAGGTTTTACCCTCGTCCTCAACAATGGCATTCTCAGGCAAAGCAAAGGCTTTAGTCTCTGAAGTGTGAATCGTGCCGTTGATATACATCCCGGGAATCAGGAAGTTTTCTTTCTGATCAATTTCGCCGTGCACATGCACTGCCCTAGGATTTTGTTCGAATTGTTTGCCTACAGAGTAAATGGTAGCTGTAAGTATTTGATCCGGTACTGACTGTACAGTAAAAGAGATGGATTGGCCCCTTTTAACTTTGTGCACATCTTTTTCAAAGACCATCAAATCGGCATGAACATGTTCGTTATCCACAATTTCAAACATGATTGTTTGGGGATCAACGTACTGACCGATTTGAATCTGAACCTTTTCGATGTACCCATCAATAGGGCTTACTACCGGCACCGACGAATAAATATCGCCGTCTTGTATTTGTTCAACGTCCAGGTTAAGCTGATTCAGCTGAGCCTCATAACCTTTGACCTCCGCCTTAACTGATTCGTATTCGGCTTTAGTTTGTTGGTAAGTTTGGCCGGAGCCTACCTTTTCATCATATAACCTTGCTTGTCGCTTAAATTCATGATCTAAATACAACATGCGCTGATACAACCGTACGTATTCAGTTTGGACTTTGGTTAAATTAGGATGGGAAAGGAAGGCAATAGTCTGATTTTTTGACACCTGATCTCCCTCAATAACTTCTATGGAACCAATATTACCTCCCAAAACCGCAGTTACGCTTGCCTCATGCTGCGGGGGAACTTCCAGCTGACCATTTGCTTCTACGCTCTCTGAGAGAAAGCGCAGGGACAAAGTATCCAGTTTCATTCCAAGGCTGTTGAACTTCAGTTCCGACAGATGAACCATGTTTTCTTCTGCCTCAGCCACACCGGCAAGTTCTGTTGCTTCTTGTTCTTTTTCATCGCTATTGATCTCGCCGCAGGCTGTAAAAACAGATGCAAGGACAGCCAATAAAATTATATATAAATTAGATTTATTCATTTTTTTGTTGATTTAAAATCTGTTATTGAGTTTTGTTGAGGTAGTATTCTAATTGGAAATGGCTATTCAGATAATTGCCAAATGCATTCCATGAGTCGATTTCAATGCGAATGGCATCTCTGATGCTTTGAAAGAAAGCCACATAGTCTATGGCTCCTTCTTCATAAGAGGTGATGGCACCTTGCTGTTGTTCTTTGGCAAGAGGGAGTGCTTCCTGTCGATAATATTCCCACGAGCGCAACCATTTCTGATAATTTTCCTGGATACTGTTATAGGTACTGTTGAATTCTCTCTGAGCCTGGTCTAGGTTTTGACGGGCAATATTTCGTTCAATCCGGGCGGATTGAGTTTTCCCGGCCTTAGACCAGAAGAATACCGGAAGTCTGATCCCGATCTCATAGGAATTAAAGCCACCTTGCCCAGCTATTTCCTGCCAGCCATAACTGGCTTGAAAACTTGGTAAAAACTGACTTCTTTGTTCTTTAATCGATGCTTCCGCCACGTCAATTTTTTGTTGATATAAAGCAATCAGCGGATGGTCGAATGTAGAATCTACCTGTAAAGGTTGAACAAGCTGTTCGGCTGAAACACTTTGAACCGTGTATAACGAGTCCCCCTCAAACCATTTGTTAAAAGCTCGAACAGCAGCCCCATAATCGCGGAAGGCTTGTTCTGTTTGTATGGTAATTTGGTTGGCCTGATTCATGATATTAAGATATCCCAGCCGGGAAATTTCCTCCGTTTCAAATTTTATTTCCGCAGCCCTAGCAATATCCCTGAATTGCTGGTTCAGGCGATTATAGATCTCATATTGTTGTTTAGCGATGAAAACCGTTGACCAGTCCTGCTTTACCCGGAGCCTGAGCTCTAACTCAGACAATTCATAGTTCAGCCTGGCAAGTTCTGTTTGTTCATTCCGATGATTTAGCCTTGGTAAAACACCGAACAGATCAAACTGCTGCTGAATGCCAAATTTTGTAGTAACACCGTCCGAACCGTTGCCGAACTCTTCACCTCCGGTAAAGAGGTTCGTATCGCCAAAGTCCCAGGCTGTTTTTTGAAGAGCCTTCCTGTTGTCAATTCCAAGCCTGGCTGCCTCAAGAGAAGGATAATTTGCTATCGCTTTTTGAACGGCCTGATCCAGCGCAATTTGCGGGAGGGTATCATTCAGCACCTGTTCCTGAGCCTGTACAGAATCGGGAGAAAGCAGCAGGCTTCCACCAATAATCAGCAACACAACGGAGGCCATAGAAGTACTACCCGGCTTGTGTTTTCTCATTTTACGCTTTTCTATGTACGCATAAAGGATGGGCAGCACGACCAACGTAAGCAGCGTGGCGCTAATCAACCCGCCGATTACAACAGTGGCCAGCGGCCGCTGTACTTCAGCACCGGCTGTTGTTGAAAACGCCATCGGAAGAAAACCCATAATAGCCGCCGTAGCGGTCAATAAAATGGGGCGAAGTCGCTCTTTGGTACCTGTCAAAATTCGTTCTTGTAAATCCATAACACCTTCGATTTTTAATGAATTAAACCGGCTGACGAGCACAAGGCCGTTTAGCACAGCCACTCCGAACAATACAATGAAACCAACTCCGGCAGAAATACTGAAGTCCATTCCACGTAAAGCCAGGAAGAAGACACCTCCAATAGAAGCCAGGGGAATAGCCAGATAGATCATTACCGACTGTGAGAACGATTTTAGTGCGAAGTACAGTAGCACAAAGATAAGAAACAGGGCTATAGGCACTACAATAGCCAATCGGTTCTTGGCCCGTTGCAGATTCTCAAATTCACCCCCATAAGTAATGTAATAACCCGGCGGCAGATTCAATTCGGCCTCCAGTTTTTCTTGAATATCCAAAACCACCGATTCCACATCCCGCCCGCGTGTATTCACACCAACATAGCTCCTGCGAAAGGTGTTATCTCGCGAGATCTGCATAGGCCCCGGCTGATAACTGATATCCGCCACTTCTTTAACCGGCACCTGTGCACCGTTTTCCAGATCTACATACAGATTGCGAATATCCTCAATGCCAGTACGATGAGCTTCATCAAAGCGGATCACAAGATCAAATCGTCTTTCGCCTTCGAATACAACTCCAGCAACACCTCCGGCAAAAGCTGAACTTACGTATTGATTGAGCTTCGTGATATCCAGTCCATATTGAGCCACTTTTTGCCGGTCATACCTAACGGTCATTTGAGGTAGTCCAGCCGTACGTTCGGGACTCACATCACCCACCCCTGGAATAGTTTGAATAATTTGAGCCATTTCCTGAACTTTCTCCGCCAATACATCTATGTCGTCTCCGTATAGCTTTACGGCGATATCTTCTCGTACACCTTCCAAAAGTTCGTTAAACCTAAGCTCTACCGGCTGGGTAAAAACGAAATTCACACCTATCATGGTCTGATCGAGTTTACTCTTTATTTTTTCTATCAGCTCCTCTTTAGATTCGGCAGAGATCCAGTTTTCTTTATTCTTGTCCAGAATGATGTACATGTCGGCAATGTCCATGGGCATAGGATCAGTGGGAATATCAGCTACCCCAATTCGAGCTGTTACTGTTTCTATCTCTGGAAATTCTTCCAGCAGTGTCGTCTCAATTTTCTTGGATTGATCGATCGCCTCTGATAATCCACTGCCCGGACGGAATAGGGCTTGCATGGCAATATCTCCCTCATCCAGTTGTGGAATAAATTCACCTCCCATTCTCGAAAAGGTGAACATCGCACCGCCAAAAAGCAGTATGGCAGCTACAATCACAACAGGTTTTCGCTTTAACGACCATTGGATAACCGGATCGTAGCCCTTCTGAATAAAGGATATAAGTTTGTTGCTGACCCGATCGAGGCCTCGCTCGAACCGGGCAAACCATCCCTTTCTATTTTGTGAGGGTTTCATAAACAGTGCCGAGACCATTGGTACATAGGTAAGACATAAAATAATAGCACCTAATACAGCAAACCCAAAGGTGAATGCCATAGGACGGAACATCTTACCTTCTACTCCTTCCAGAAACAGGATAGGGGCAAATACAATAAGGATGATCAACTGTCCAAAGAAGGCAGCATTCATCATGGTGCTGCTTGCCTTGTAGGCAATTTCATTCATCTGTGTTTTACTAAAAGCACGTTTTCCGGATTTCACCCTTTTTTCAATTTCATGAACCGTGCCTTCCACTATAATTACGGCTCCATCAACAATAATACCGAAGTCGATGGCTCCAAGGCTCATTAGATTGGCCCACACCCCGGTGGCCTTCATCATTATAAAAGCAAAAAGAAGGGAAAGCGGAATAAGTGAGGCGGTTATTAACCCTCCGCGTAAACTTCCTAAGAGTATTACCAAAACGAAAACTACAATCAATGCACCTTCCACCAGGTTTGTGGTAACTGTACTGGTGGTTCGTTCAATAAGAGCACTTCGATCAAGGAAAGGCTCAATCTTTAAACCTTCAGGCAGTGACTTTTGAATTTCAGCAATTCTATCCTGAACGTTTTGAATGGTTGCATTCGGGTTTGAGCCTTTCAGCATCATAATAATGCCACCTACTGCTTCCTCACCATCCTGAGTAAAAGCTCCATAACGAATTTGAGTTCCAAAGGTAACCTCTTCTGCTACATCTCTGATTAGGATGGGTAGTCCGTTTTCGTTCTTGACTACAATGTTTTCTATATCTTCAAGGCTGCGTATCAATCCTTCGCCACGAATAAAATTAGCCATCTTGTTTTTCTCGATATAGGCCCCGCCGGTATTTACATTATTCCTGGACATTGCCTCATATACTTCTGAAATACTAACTCCCATTGCATTTAGTTTATCAGGACTTATGGCTACTTCATATTGTTTGATGCCTCCACCGAAGGAGTTGACCTCTATAACCCCTTCCAGGAGCACCATTTGGCGCTTAATAATCCAATCTTGTATTGTGCGCAATTCATCAGGCGTATATTGATCTTCATATGCAGGGTCCACCTGAATGGAGTACTCGTAAATTTGGCCTAATCCACTTGAAATGGGCCCCATGGATGGACTTCCAAAATTCTCGGGGATCGTTTCGCCCAGTTCACTGAGTTTTTCCTGTACCAGTTGCCGGGGTAAATAGGTACCCATATCATCTTCGAAAACGATGGTAACCACGGATAACCCGAATCGGGATACCGAACGGATTTCAGTTACTCCTGGCAGGTTACCCATGGCAAGCTCCACGGGATAGGTTACAAATTGTTCAATGTCTTCGGTAGATAGATTTTCCGATACCGTAATCACCTGTACCTGATTATTTGTAATATCAGGAACCGAACCTAGATTAATGGTCATCATAGAATATAATCCTACTCCTATTAGAGACAGGATAAACAAGCCGATGATAAACTTGTTCTTAATCGAAAAGGCAATAATTTTGTTGATCATGTTGACAGCTGTGTGAATATAGATTAGTCTTTGATGCCGATCTTTTTCAAATACTTTGGCTGAAACCACAGAATGACCAGAGGTTAAACAGCTCGTTGAAAAAAATGGATGGGGCAGAATTTGTTTCTGCTAAATAGAGAAAGGCAGGTATTAAATCAGAAGTTGCGTGACTTTAATAACCTTAAGAGTTATTGGAGGGGATAAATTGTCTTTTAGATATACAGGTAACGTAATTTGAACAACAGGGTCACCATAGTTCCCAAACAAATAAGGAATGATTGGAAACATAAACTTACAGTCCGGGCACTCATTTCTTAACAGTGCATCATCATAGCAGCACTGATTTTGAAATTGATGGTGCTTTTTTTCAACTGTTTTGTACTCAGAATTAGTCTCTTCTGAATGTTGTAATACAATTTCAAAACAGCCTTTATCTAAGTTGTAGGTAGAGGAAACATCATGAGTACTTGCTAATACAGAAACACTTAAGGGTAGAAAAAAGAAAAACCCTGCCCATGAAAAAAGAAAAGATGCGATTGTCGCAACATTCAGATTACGTATGTATGCTCTGAAAAAATACAATTCTTTAAGGGGAAATATTGTGATTAAGTAGAATGCAGATAATAAGGATTATTTGTAATGCAACTCAATTGCAAAGATCAGGAAGAACAGGAAGGACAACTCCCGGTTATCACAAAATTGCCGTTGGATGGAGTAAAATTTTCGGGCAGATCGTAGTTAGGAATGCCAAGATGTGGAAAACAAAATGTTTGTTCACAGGAGAAACAATAAAAATGAACGTGCACATCATCTGGGTACGAACAGGTACAGTTTTCAGAACAAAGGGCAAATTTAGTTATCCCACTTGCATCGTTTATTTGATGCACCAAACCATGTTCTAAGAATGTTTTTAAGGTACGATAAAGCGTTGTCCGATCTGCATGGGTAAACTTTTCTTCAAGATCTGATAGGCTTATTACCGACTTAGTTTCAGCCATGAAAAGAAGAATCCGCATGCGCATAGCGGTCGGTTGTATATCTCTGCTCTGCAATCTTTTTTCATGAATAGTCATCTTTATTGAAATAATATTCGTTGATTAATGTGTACAAGTAATATTCATACATAGGGCCGGTCGCCTGTATAAATTTTCCCAATTCAATTCTAAATTACCACTAAAATCTTTGAGACTCATATTTATTGATCTTGATAAAAATATATGAGTTCAGAGCAGTTATCTTGACGTTTCCAAAATTCTAAATAAGTGAAAGATTGGCAAGCTATAACACATTGACCCTTTCCTGATTTACTGATTCGGATTGCTTTTTAATACTCCGAAATCCCAACAAAAAAAGAAGAGGCAAAATTGCAGAGGGGATCTGTTGAGGAATAAATGACCAGCTTAGGAGAAAGAGCAGAAGAATAGCTGCATATAGTACCAAAAACACTTTATAATTTTCTGAAAGTCGTTTTCTGCCCATAAAAGAAAATATAAAGGCCGACAAGGCCGGGGCAGACCACACTATATTCCAATTCCATTTGGTTGAGGGATACGAAGAAAAAAACCACAAAAAAATGATCAACACTCCAATTAACCCAATTATCCCGAATAACAGACGGTCGAACCAAAACCAGAATGTGTGATTAGTTCTATAGAAAAACCCGGCAAGCAGGCTTGTAATCAGCAAAAACCAAAAGCTTAAAGTGGGGCTTACTCTCGCAGGACTAATGACAGACCGTTTCTGAGGAGCATAAAATCTCTGCTCTGAAACCAAGGCAAGACTTGTATCAGCTTGCTGTATCCGAGCGTGTGAAAATCCCTCTTTTAACAGGTCGGGTAAGAACAGCGTTTCCGACTCGGGTGGGTTGCGGTCGGCGGGAGTACCCAACAGCAAGTTAATCCCAAATTTTACCCAGGAAACGGATTTCAGGTAGGGATTAATAAACTGCCGAAAACTATTCTTTGCCGAATTTTGCGGCTCTTGAAAATGGATTGAATCCCCAGCTACTGCCTTGACAGCCTCATAGATCCGGGTGGTACAGTTATCATAGAAGAACTCGTAGGAATAATATCGATTTTCGGGCCGGGCGTTATTCTCCAAAAAATCATACAAGCGTTTGGTTTGATTCTCTGTTAGATTTAATTGCTGTTCAGTAATAATGCGGCCGTCATTCAAATATGCTTTTTTTGCATTCTCAAACTTGTTTACCGAAAGAAAATATCGCAGATCGCCGAGGGCAAATTTCCAATAAAATCCCGGAGCGTTGAAATCAAAAGTACCATAATTATATGCGCGATCTACACCTGATTCCGGGTCGTAAATGCGCAGGGCAGTATGGCCAAACAAAGTGTACAAATCAGCACCGGAAGAAGCCGTAAGGAGACTGACCTGAGCTTCTGGCGAAAGTTTAGGTTGCCCGGCGTCTACAGAAGAAGTTGCTGCAATAAATAGTATCAGGAAAAAGCTTACTGCTTTAGTTATAGTGTGCAACATATTGGCCAAGCTAATTTATCTTTGAATAGGTTAGGATTTGTAAGCTAACAACCTCAACGCATTAAATACCACAACTACTGTTGACCCTTCGTGGCCGATGACTGCCCAACCCATGCTCAGGCCAAAAATCGTAGCTGGCACAAGCAGAGCCACCATACCCAGGCTGATCCACAGGTTCTGTTTGATGATCGATTTGGTTTTGCGGCTCAGTCCGATGGCAAACGGAAGAACGGAAATCTTGTCTGCCATTAAAGCTACATCGGCTGTTTCAAGGGCCACATCTGATCCGGCTGCTCCCATAGCAATGCCCACCGTGCTGTTGGCCATAGCCGGGGCATCGTTTACACCGTCGCCTACCATCGCTACATGGCCTTCCTCTTTACGAAGCTTTTTGATCGCATCCACTTTGTCTTCAGGCAGTAAATTACCTTTTGGGTCATCGATGCCAATTTCTTTAGCAACAGCGTCTGCTACACGCTGATTGTCTCCCGTAAGCATAATCAGGTGGGTCAAGCCCATGTCCCGCAGTTTTTGAATCACATCCTTTGCATCCTCGCGGGGCGTATCCATGAGTCCCAGCATACCAAGATATCGATCACCATGACGAACAATCATAGTCGTTTTCCCTTCTCCTTCCAATTCTTCTACACTTCGTTTAAGGTCTTCAGAGAGTTTAATGCCATCGGCCTCTTCAAATAGCTCCGCATTCCCGATATACACTGTTATATCTTTAATCGTTGCTTTTACTCCCCGCCCTGTAATGGATTCAAGATCTTCGGCTTCGGGAAAATCAGTTTCCCCTAACTTCTCTTTTCCATCACGCACCACGGCATCAGCGAGGGGGTGATCACTTAAACTTTCTACAGCTACAGCTACTTTTAACAACTCGTTTTCCTCCGTATCACCAAAGGTGATCACATCAGTAAGTCTGGGCTCGCCTTCTGTGAGGGTTCCGGTTTTATCAAAAGCTAACGCCTTTAATATTCCAAGGTTTTCAAGGGGGCGACCGCCTTTTATCAGAACTCCACCTCTTGCGGCTCGTCCTACACCGCTAAGCACTGCGCTGGGCGTAGAAATAGCCAGTGCACAGGGACTTGCTGCCACAAGAACCGCCATGGCCCGATAAAAACTTGCTGAAAAAGATTCATCTATAACCAGAAAAGCAAAATTCAATATCACCACTAATACTAACACGGACGGTACAAAATACTTTTCAAATTTGTCGGTGAACTGTTGGGTCGGCGACTTCTGAGCTTCGGCTTCGTTAACCAGCTTGATCAGGCGAGAAAGTGTGGAATCTTTGGAAAGTTTTGTCACCTTTACCTCCAGACTTCCATTTCCATTGATGGTGCCGGCAAACACGCGGTGCTTATCGTCAATAGAATCTGCATCTTCATCGATGGATTCAGGATCGTCATATTCCATCTTGTCTACGGGCACGCTTTCGCCGGTGATGGGTGCCTGGTTGACGCTGCTCTCGCCATTGATAACTACCCCGTCGGCGGAAATTTTACTGTTCGGTTTGATCACAATAACATCTCCAACCTGCAACTCCTCAACAGGTACCTCTTCGGTGGTTCCATCTTTTTTTCGCAGAGCGGTTTTTGGCGCAAGGTCAGAAAGCCCTTTGATGGCATCTCGTGCCCGACCCATAGCATAGTGTTCCAGGGAATGTCCAAGGCTGAACAAGAAAAGCAGAAGCGCCCCCTCAGCCCACTCCCCAAGGATTGCAGCTCCAATCGCGGCAACCAGCATCAGGAAATCAATCTCGAAATTTCCGGCTTTTACTTCGGTGTAAGCTTCCTGCACCAGGTAGAATCCACCAAAGAAGTAGGAGCTCACATATAGTGCAAGCGAGACCCAGCCGGGCAACGTGCTCACATAGGAGAGGCCGAATCCTATGCCGAGCAAGCTACCGCATATCAGCGAGAAGATCAGCTCGGTTTTTTCGCCAAAGATGCCACCGTGATCATGGTCGTGCGAATCTTCTTCTTTATGTGAGTGCTCATGATCTGTCTCCGGTTTTTTCTCTTTACCATTTGTCTCCTCATTATTTTCTTTTACGTCCTGAAGTTCTTCGGAAAACTTCTCAATATCTAACCCAGTCTCTCTAATTATTTTCGTAAGCTTCTCCCTGCTAATATCACCCTTTTTATATTCCAGCCTGATCCAGCCTGTGGCGCTCGCGTAAGCATCTACAACTCCATCCACATCTCTGAGTTGCCGAGTAATTGATCGGGCGTGTCTGGAATGACGAATACCGTTCACTTTCACTAACATGTGCCCAAATATATCATGAAGTTTCGCACCGGTCTGTTGAGCAATGGTTTTTATTTTTTTTAGTGATATCGTTTCGGGATCAAAGTGAATACAGAGTTTTGGTTCTTTACTTTCATCTGTTTTAATATGTACCCGATCCACTCCATCCCGTCCTTCAAGAGTTCCAATAAGCCGACTTACACATTTATCCTTATGATCAGGGATGTCAGGTAGTATTACAGGTATATCAAGTGTTAGTTTTTCCATAGTTATTAAGTTTAAGTTAAAAAAAGAACTGAATGGGGGATCATCCCAATACAATTCATAAATAGCTGTAACGGTGCATTCTAAAACTTGCTATTCATCGTTTAAAGACTACTGCCACGGTCAAATGGCAGCAATCTTGGGGTATAAAGTGATGTAATCTTAGCCTATCGAATCACTTCATCGTCGATTTCCCCAGTTCGAATTCTTATAGCTTTATCTACTTCGGATATAAATATTTTGCCATCACCCGAATTGCCCGTTTTTCCTTTTTGGATGATCGTATCAATAATTTCAGCAACCCGTTCATCGGGAACAACGGTTTCCAGTTTTATACGGTTGGTGAGCCGTGCTTTATCTTCGGCTTTAACGTGCCCCCATCCCCGCACATCCGATAAGGTTATACCAGGCGGTTCTGGTAAGGTTTCAAGGCCATCAATGACGTAATCAATCATGTTGGTACGAATAAATGCTTTAATCTCTTTCATAGTAAGTTGGTTTTAATGAAACCTCCAAGGTTTCAAATACCTTGAAGGTTTGTATCTATTTATAATTACAGTTCAACGTGTTCTACTGGTTCAGCGAACCACTTGTAGATAGTGGGTAATACCACCAGTGTAAGCAGAGTCGATGTTACCAGACCACCAACTACCACGGCTGCCAGAGGACGTTGCACATTCGAGCCGATATCGTTTGCCAGTAGCAACGGAATCAGTCCGAGACCGGTGGTTAAGGCCGTCATGAGTACAGGGCGTAGCCGTAACAAGGCGGCTTTAACAACTGCCTTGTGGGTTTCAAGTCCTTCCTCCCGAAGTTGGTTGATGTAGGAAACCAGCACCACGCCATTGAGTACCGCGATACCAAAGATGGCGATAAAACCCACGGCTGCCGGCACGGACAAGTAGAGACCGGACACCCAAAGCGCTACAATACCACCGATAGTGGCAAAGGGTATATTCAGGAAGATGAGCACAGCGTATTTCCAGCTACTGAAGGTGGAAAACAGCATGAAAAAAATGAGTCCCAGCGTAATGGGAACCACTACATACAACCGCGCCATCGCCCGCTGTTGATTTTCAAACTGTCCACCGTATTCAGTGAAATATCCAGCCGGTAGTTCGACCTGCTCAGCCACCTTTTGCTGAATTTCACTAACTACGCTTCCCATGTCTCGACCGCGCACGTTAAGCTGCACATAAGTTCGGCGACTGGCTTTATTTCTGGAGATCTGCTTGGGTCCGGTAAAGACTTCCACATCGGCTATTTGCGACAGCGGAACCAAAGCTCCTTTGGCTGTGCGGATGGGCAGATCCCGAACCTGGTCAATGTGGGTTCGCTGAGATTCCTGGAGGCGAACGAAGATATCGAAGCGGCGGATGCCTTCGAATACTTGCCCGGCTACCGAACCACCGATACCGGTTTCAACGGTATTAAGGAAATCATCCATGCTAATTCCAAGCCGTGCCAATTGCTCGCGATCCGGGCGAACCAGGATTTGTGGTTTGCCACCTTGTTGCTGGGCACGGACATCTACGGCTCCTTCTACACCTTTAGCAATGGCCTGAATTTCACCTGCTTTTTCAGCCAGTACGTCCAGATCATCGCCATACAAACTTACAACCACTTGGGCCCGAACGCCGCTTAGCAATTCATCGGTGCGAAGCTGAATGGGCTGGGAAAAGTTGGAAGATACGCCGGGCAGATCCTCGGTCAGTTTTTCTGCCATCGCAGTTTGGAGTTCTTCGTAATCACGTCCCCATTTCCAGGCGTCCAAAGGTTTGAGGTTTACGACGTTAAATACCACGTTCACCGGCTCGGGATCTCCACCCACTTCAGCGCGACCCACCCGCGAATACACGCTTTCCACTTCAGGAAAGGAAAGCATGGATTCCTGAAGTCGCTTGGAGTATTCAGTGGTAGTCGGAAGGTTCGCTCCCGGAGGCAACACCGAGCGTACGGCGTAAGTCCCTTCTCGTAAAGTGGGCTGAAACTCGGTTCCCAAATACGGAAAGATCGCCATACTACCGGCAAACAAAACAAGAGCGGCTCCAAATACCATTTTAGGATATTTGGAGGTCTTCTCGATCAACGGTTCACTCCATTTTTTGAGCGTACGTACCAACCAGGGTTCCTTGTCCATGCCTTTTTCGGGAAGGATGAAGCTGGAGATAATAGGAATGTACGTCAGCGCTAAAAAGATGGCTCCGAACAGCGCAAAGGTAATGGTATAAGCCAGCGGTTTGAACATCTTTCCTTCCACACCTTCAAGCGAGAAGAGTGGCAGAAATACAATGATGATAATGCTGGTAGCGAAAAAGACCGGTCGAATGACTTCACGCGCGGCTTCACTCACAATCCGTGTTAGGGACACATTTCCTTCTTTTCGTTCCTCAAGCAGCCTGTACGTGTTTTCCACAATTACCGTGGCACTATCACCGATCATCCCGATGCTGATCGCCAGCCCACCGAGACTCATCAGGTTAGCCGATATTCCCAGCCATTTCATCCCTATGAAAGCGATCAAGAAGGCAATGGGAACCGTGGAAATAATGATCAACGTGGATCGGATATCACCCATAAAGAAGTACAACACGATGAGCACCAGAATGGCTCCGATGTAGAGGGCATTGGTAACTGTACCCACGGCTTTTTCTACGAGTTCACCTTGAGAATAAAAGGTTTCCATGATCATCCCTTCGGGGAGGGCGCTATTAATGGCATCCACTTTATTATCCATTTCGGCCAGCAAGTCCTGTGTGTTGGTTCCGATGAGTTTCAACACAAAACCGCCCACCGATTCTTCCCCGTTGGCAACCAGTGTTCCCCGCTTGATTTCCGAGCCAAATGCCACTTCAGCTACATCTTTCACATACACCGGAGTACCGTCTTCGTTGGATACGATTATATTCTCAAGGTCATTGAGACCTTCTTCGTCGGGTTGAATCCAGCCATAACCGCGCACCAGATATTCTTCTCCTCCGCGTTCCAGAAAAGAAGCGCCTACCGTGCGGTTGTTTTTATTGAGGGCACCTTCGAGATCTTCAAGGGTAAGTCCTCGGGAAACCAGGGCATTCATATCGGCTTTGACCTGGAATTGACGAACATCCCCGCCAATCGACAGCACGCCGGTTACGCCGGGCACTGTTCGCAGCTGCGGTTTTATGATCCAATCCTGAGCGGTTCGAATGTCCATGAGGGAGTGATCGTAGCCTTCTTTATTCTTGACCTCATACATCAACACGGTTCCAAGGCCGGTGGTGATGGGGCCAAGTTGAGGCTCACCAAGACCGTCCGGTATCTCATTTTTGGCCTGCGACAGTCGTTCGTTAACCAGTCGCCGGGCAAAGTAAATATCGGTTCCTTCCTCAAAGTAAATATTCACTCTGGAAAGCCCGAAAATGGAGGTGCTTTGCACCCGGTCCAGCTTCGGTAAACCATACATGGAGATCTCAATGGGATAACTTATTTGAGTTTCCACATCTACCGGAGAAAGGCCCGGACTGGAGGTAAACACCTGCACGAGTGTTGGTGATACATCTGGAAAGGAATCTATGGGTACATCCCGAAAGGAAAAGTAGCCATATAGCGCTACTGCGGCTACCAAAATAAAGATGGTCAGCCGGTTCTTTAATACTTTATCAATAATTTGTTCAAGCATAGGTCAAATATTCAGGGTGATAATTTTGTTGAGCTGGTCAGCTTTAGTGGCCATGAGAAGCACTCCGGGTTGCGGCGGTTAAGGCCGATTTCAGGTCAAAAGCCCCTGAAAAAACGGCTGATTGTCCAGGTGTTAAACCGGAAAGTACTTCCACAAAACCGTCTCGTTCATTTCCAAGCGTAACGGCAACCGGACGGAAACTTCCGACCTCATCACCGGGCACAAATACACGGTCAGTACCTTCGATTTGTTGAACGGCGTCCACAGGAATGAGGGCAGCGGTTTCCTTTGAATTGGTATAAATGCGAGCGGTGCCAAACATACCGGCACGTAGTTGTCCATCAGGGTTGTCGAACAGTGCACGTACAGGCATGGTTCGGGTTTCTTTTTCCAGCTCGTAGGAGATCCAGTCTGTGGTTCCTGAAAAGGTAGTGCCTGGCATGCTTCTCACGGAAAGCTCCACCGTTTGCTCGGTACTCAGGTTGCGAATATCCTGCTCATAGCCGTCTATCATCACCCATACCTTAGACAGATCTGCTACGTGAACTGGCGTTTCGCTGGGGCTAATGGTTTGTCCGGGGGAAAGATTTCGCTCCTGAATGGTTCCACTTAGTGGACTGCTCAGGTAGAAATATGAAAGCGGGGTCTCACTTCCGGCCTTAATATTTTGGATGTCATTATGGGATAATCCGTACAAACGCAACGCTTCTGAGGCCGCATCAAGCTCTGCTTTCGCTTGTTCATATTCCAATTCGGCCTGCAACAGCTCAGCCTGACTGGAGATATCCTGTTCATACAAATTTTGCTCACGCTTAAAGTGGGCTTCCTCCTTCTTCATGGCCGCTCTGAGGCGAATGTAATCGGCTTTGATCTTACCAAGTCCAACGCTGCTCATTTGAGCGATGGCCTCGCCTTCTTCCACGTAGTCACCCAAATCTTTAAGCACTTTAACCACTTTGGCCTCAATTCTTGGGCCCACTTTTGCAATGCGATCCATATCATACATCACACTGGCAGGCCGTTGAATTATGGAGCTTGCACTTCCGGCTTTCAGGGTATCTACGTTGATGTTTAGAGAAGCTAATTGCTCCTGTGATAAATGGACTTCACCTGAATGTTCACCTTCTTCTGCCGATCGCTCGCCTTCTGCCTCCGTATGTTGGGCTTCGTCTGAGCCGTGTTCAGAAGCGGTAGCATGGTTTTCGGTTTGTGGAGTGGATTCATTTTGAGAACTACAGCCGCTTATGACGACTCCACTCAAAAGCAACATCCACATCGGGAGTAATATGTTAATGATCTTCATTGTTTTTAATCTCTGTTTCATGGGGTTCAAATAATTAGTTGGTAGAAATTTCATTCAAGGGCGTGCCTATCAGTCGCTCTACATGTGCAATGGCACGGTTCAGTTCAGCCAGCGCTTGTACGTAGCGGGTCCGGCTGGTAAATAAAGTTCGCTGGGCATCCAGAACTTCCAGGAAATCAAACTTTCCCTGCCGGTAGCCGATTTGGGCAGCTTCATAGGCTGTTTGGGCTCCGGGTAAGACTTCAGCTTGAAGTTGCTCGGCCTCATATAAAGCAGCCTGTAACTTGTTATAGCTATTTTGAAGGGCTTTTTGCACCTCAATTCTGGCAGACTCCCGCAACGTTTCCGCACGGTTGAGCTCATAGCGAGCTGCCTTTACATTCCCCTGGTTCCGGTCAAAAAATGGAAGAGGTATGGAGACACCTACTAAAGCAGCTTCGGCTCCAAGATCTTCCATCCAGCGATACCCGCCGCTGATTTTTATATCAGGAATGGCTTTGGATCGCTCATACGAAAGGGAAGCTTCCCGTTGCTGAATCTCGGTAGTCCAGCGAGCAACATCTGGGTTTCGCTCTATAAATTCGGCCACGTATTGGTAGTCTGGAATAGAATCCGGCATCTCTAATTCGCCTGACAGTGCCATAAACGAAACCTGATCACTTCCCCAAAATGAGGCCAGTGTGGTAAAAGCGGATTGCATCGCATTGCGCCTGTTTTCCAGATCTATGCGTGCACGAGAGAGTTCAACCTGGGCTTTGGTCTGCTCCAGTTTTGAAACTTTCCCGGCTTCGACTTGCGCCGACACGCTTTCATAAAATTGCCGGGCAACATCCAGTAACTCTTTCTGTTGCTCCCATTGCAGTTGGGCTTCCAAAGCGGACGTATAAGCTTGTGTGAGTCCGGTGAGCGTATTTAAACGCTGGGTTTCGTAATCCCACCCGGCGAGCTCAGTGGTTAAACCGGCCAGTCGTTTCCGTTTCATCCGATCAGCCCCTAAGAGAACTTTTTGGCTGAGCCTTATCGTGGTTTCCCTGGAATCATAGCCTTCAAAAGGACCGGTTCCTCCAAAGTTTTCCATTTCGGCTTCCAGTTCCGGATTGGGCAACAAAGCAGCTTGAATGCGCTCGGCTTCATTAACCCGAACTTGCCAGGCATAACTTTGCAGACCGGGGTTTTCGAGGAGCGTTTTAGCCAGTGCCGTTCGATAGCTCAGCGTGTCGCCAATAGTAATCGAATTGGCCGAAGAGTCTAAATTTCTGTTTAGAATCTGAGAAGAATAGTCCTCCGATTCATGTTCTATAAGCGTGCTTTCAGATGGTGTTTGAAGTACCGTTCGTTCGCTGGCGCAACCGGCAGCAAGCACGAGCGTGCCGATGAGCAGCATCGTTTTGATAAATTTTGACATGTAGTATTCAGCCTTTTAGCTGTTGTAGATTGATGAGAAATGCGCACGGGATACTATGATCCTGTGAAGTATGAAGGGCATTCTCAATGTGAATTAGGTATAGGAGGGGCTGTATGGCCTAATTCAGAAGTACTACGGTCTGTAGATTGGTGGTGATAGAATTTTCTATAACCGGCGGTAAGAAAATAGTTTGCTGAAGGGAACGGGAGGCCGGAGTGATCTCACTTTTTTGAAAAACAGCTCGTTTAAGATCAGCAACTGTCTTTTGTTGGTCAAAGCGATTCAGCTTGTCTTCTTTGGCACAGAGTAACGAAATAGGAACATCTCTGTGGTGATCACCATCTTGGTGAAATACGGTTTCTTGTTCGTGATCATGACCATCATTTTCGTGAACTTCAGCCTCACTATTGAAGAATAGTCCAAGCTCTGCCTTTGATTCAACATTTACATCGCCATTATCTTCAAAACAATACACCAATGACTCTGCCAGACTATGCACACTTAGAACATGCATAGCAAATATGATCAGCAGAAGTCGGGCTGAGATTTTATAAATCTTTGTTTTGTGGATTTTTTTAAGCAAAGCTAAAATTTTGTGAATACTAATAATAGACTATCAGCTACAAAACATCTTACATAATTATGTTTTAAAGATATCAAATTTTGCAGCTAAACTTAAAAACTGAACCTTAGGTAGTTATTGCCCATAAGTTTTAGAAGCTTGTTTATGTTTTATACACGTGAAATTTTAGTTCCCTTTGAAGCAAGAAAAATACTCAAAGCGGGAAGAACCGTAATTTGAAAAATCGGCGATAAGCCAACCTCATAAGAAAAAATAGTTAGCACAGGCATTGCAGAAGTATATTCCCACAGGCTAAGAAAAATGGCAGCCCATTCAAGAAAAATACTTGCTGCAAAGCTTAAGCCGAAAAGCACAGTATATCCTTTGCGACCAAGACGAGGTTCCAGATGCACGGATGAAGTCAGCATTGAGGTGGCTCTCCATAGCCCTAATACAATGATGATATCCCCTAAAACAGCTCCCCACATCCAAACTGTAGCCTTGAGAAAAGGCCAGTCCCACATGCCATATAGAAAGCCACATTGAACAAACTCCCAAACGGTATTAAGGATAAAGGCCCAAAAAATTACTTTTTTGGCAGGTTCACTAATCACGTTCAATTCTCAGAATCGTTTAGACTATAATTATACGTGGCAGCGACTATTGCCCCAGATATCCAGCCTATAATGAAGGTCAGAATAATTCCAAGTAGTGATTCCCACAAAGGAATATCCATTCGAATGATTGATGACGTATCAAATCCGTGCAAGAGGGCGTTAAAAAAGGAAATAGTTCCTTGCTGGCCAAGCACAATCATCAACAAGGCACAGCCCAGGTATAGAATCACGCCTGTTGCGCCAACCGCTATTCCTAATTTCTTGGTGTTTAGTTTTCCCATAGTATCTCCTCTATTCTATTGGTTTTATGTACTATTCAGTAATTTGAAAATATTGTAGTTAGATTCGCAGTTTTAAACCCATATTTTGATAAACTTAGTTTCCATTTTCCATTTTACATCCTTCAATTTTCAAGCTTCAAGAACCGTGCATTGATAGCTACAATAACAGTACTTAGCGACATCAGTATGGCTCCCACTGCAGGACTTAATATAATGCCCCAGGCAAACAGGACACCTGCGGCAAGGGGAATGGCTCCGATATTATAGCCGGAAGCCCACCACAGGTTTTGAACCATTTTGCGATAAGTAGATTTGGAAAGTTTGATGAGAGCAGTGACATCTTGAGGGTTATCTTTTACCAGTACGATATCGCCGGTTTCAACGGCAACATCTGAACCAGCGCCGATAGCAATTCCAACATCAGCCTGAGCTAAAGCAGGGGCATCGTTAACGCCATCACCAGTCATGGCCACAAGTTTTCCTTGTCCCTGAACCTCCTTCACCTTATCGGCTTTTTCATCGGGTAGCACTTCAGCAAACACCTGATCAATGCCTAATTCTCCAGCCACATAATCAGCCGTTTGCTGATTGTCGCCTGTCAGCATGATGCACTCAATCCCCATCTTGTGTAATGCATCAATCGCATTCTTAGACGACTCTCGAATTTGATCTCCCAAAGCAATGGCTCCGGTCAATTGATCTCCAATGATCACAAAAACCACCGTTTTTCCCTGTGATGATACTTTTTCAACTTCAGCTGTTGGGTATTCCATTTCCTGCTCCCGAATATATCCGGGGCTTACTACTTTCACCGACTTTCCATTTACCTTGCCTTCAATTCCCTTTCCGGTAATGGAATTAAACTCATCCGGCTCCCAGGTTTCGCCGGCTTTTTCGAGGATTCCTTTTGCAAGTGGATGTTCAGAGTTTTTCTCCAGCGAAGCTGCATATTTAAGTATCTCTTCATCGGAGTAATCATCCCCAAAATTCAGAATATTGGTTACAGTGAAAGTTCCTTCGGTTAGCGTACCGGTTTTGTCGAATATAATGGAATCCAAGTTTCTTGCCTGCTCAAAAGCAGACCGATTGCGTATAAGAAATCCATTGGTCGCAGCAATACTGGTTGATCGGGAAACCACCAAAGGAATGGCGAGGCCCAAAGCGTGCGGACAGGTAATTACCATGACTGCCACGGTTCGGTTCATGGCAAAGTCAAAGCTTTGTCCCGTAAAAAAGATCCAGGCTCCAAAGGTTATCAGGCCGGCTGTAATAGCAATGATGGTCAGCCAAAAAGCAGCCCGATTGGCTAAATCCTGGGTACGAGACTTACTTTCCTGCGCCTCTCTTACCAGGTTAATAACCTGAGATAAGAATGAATCGTCCCCGGTTTTAGAAATTTGAATAGTAAGAGAGCCTTTTTCATTAACAGAACCGCCAATTACCTCATCATCTTTTTGTTTACTAACCGGCTTGGATTCTCCGGTCAGCATCGCTTCATTCACGCTCGATTCTCCTTTAATAACAACCCCATCGGCCGGCACTTTCTCTCCCGGTTTGATAAGGACTTTGTCGCCCTGTTGTAATTCTTCCACGGGAACGTCTTCTGTAGACCCATCTTCATTCACGCGATGGGCCTCACCCGGTATGAGAGCTGCCAGTTCTTCCAACGCTGACGAGGCGCTCATCACAGAGCGCATTTCTATCCAATGCCCCAGCAGCATGATTCCGACCAGAGTTGAAAGCTCCCAGTATAGCAGGTCGCCTTCAAAGCCAAAGACCACAGCCGTGCTATAGATGTAGGCGATAGAAATAGCCAGGCCGATGAGCGTCATCATACCCGGTTGTTTTTTCTTGAGCTCATCAATCAGGCCGGTGAGAAATGGCCATCCGCCAAAGAAGTAAACGACGGTTGATAACGCAGCTAAAATCCAGCTGTCACCGGTGAATCTCCAGTCCACACCCAGAAAATCCTGAATCATTGGAGAGAGAGCCATGATCGGAATCGTGAGTGCAAGCACCCACCAAAATCGGAATTTAAAATCCTGCACCATCATTTTATGGTGCTCATGATGGGAGTGCCCTTCATGCCCACCATGATCATGGTTTTGTTCCTTATCCTTGCTATGCTCACTATGATTGTGACCATGGTTATTATGGTCTTTGTGATTGTGGTGTTGGTGGTCCATATTTTACTCCGTTTTTATTAAATCGTTTGTTGCTTATCGGGATGACCAGTGAATGGCGGTAATTTTCCAATCCGAACCCTCTTTTTTTAATACAGCAAGTTCGAGAGAGGTCAGGTCTATTTCTCTTTCGGAATACGTTCCTTTCATGGAACTAACCGTGCTGACCCATGCTGTATTTCCTTCAATGCTGATTTTTTGAGTTAGTATCTCACGATCCATGGCACTCAAAAATTTACCATCAGAGTGAAAGTGATGGGAAAGATATTCTTTCTTCGTTTCCATTCCGCTGCCTTCCAGTATCAAGGCATTATCAGCCATTACATTTGACGCGGCATCAGAATCGTTGTCAACAATGGCGGTTTTAAAGTTGTCAAGTGCTTCTAAAACCTTGGTTTCTTTTTGGTTTGTTTGAGCCATCACGGTTCCTGATAAAAACACAAGAACAGTAAATATTTTTATAAGTGATTTCATTGAGATAGTTTTTTAGAGTTGCGTCATTTCAATTTTAGATACGAGTACTGATCCCTGGCCTTGTAATTTTAGCCCTACGTTTCCACTTTCCGGAGCATCCCCGTGGCCGTGAACTTTCATCTCTCTGTTAATATATCCGCGAAAGTGCGTTTCATCTGCCACTACCCGTAGAAATAACAGACCCTCGGTTTCATAGGTGCCTTCTTCGAAAATGGTTGTTTCCCCGTTCTGGATTCTGCCTTGACGAATAATCCCATCCGAATTCAGTGAAACAAAATCATAGTTACTTGCATCCTGCAGGTGATGAATGAGTTCTATTTCTCCATCTAAATCATCCAGATTGAGGTAGTAATCAACTTGTATGTTTTGGTATGATTGATGGGTTACAAATAGATTTGCTTGCCCGGAAGCTTGAAGCTGTAATAACGGATTACCGCTTGAAGTTATAGTTGGCTTTAATGCCTGTAAAGAACCTTCCACCCAGTGAAAGTTAGTGATTAGATCACTTACTGAATTTGAGTTGACCTCCCAGGTCCAGTCTCCATTATCTTTAGTAATAAAGGAGGATGGAACAGTAGTACTTTCGGTGACTTCAGATAGGGCTAGTTCTTCTTGTTGTAATAATTGACCGGTTCCCGCTCCATATCCATATACCATTTTACCGCCATACTCAGCCGTTTCATATACCATAAATAATCCCGGTAGCACTGTAATGAATGCAATGATCTTAAAGCTCTTCTTTTCAAAAAGATCAAGCCAATGAAAGGCGATTCTCAATAGAGCATATATTACAAAGAACCATAGAAGATACTCCGCCCAGTCAGAATGCTCACTTAGTACCGATTGTGCTTCAGCTGGTAGAAAAACCGTATCTGCAGCAATGGTGCCACTGTAATAGGTGACACCGGCGAAAAGTGCTCCTGCTACATAAAGGATGGTATTCTTTGTTTCATCCCACCATTTTTCTTGAATAAAAAGGGATACAAAATTAGCCAATGCAGCCGTCACTAATAGCGCAATGGGAAAATGAACGATCAGTGGGTGAATGTTGGGAGCCCATTCAGGAGTTAGTAAAGATTCCATAATTAGTTATCCAAAGTTTTAAATAATTGAGTTCAGAAATTAATTGTTGTGTCCAAAAGGTTATATAATCTCCAGGTTAGCCATCATGCCGTTGTCTTCGTGCTCCAGGTTATGGCAGTGAAAAACGTACAGGCCTTTTGGCGCATTGAAACTCATGATGACCCTAACAGTCTCGCCGGGCATGACAAGTACCGTGTCCTTCCAACCTGTTTCGGTAGGCGTTAATCCTCTGTTTCCACTTCTATCAAGAACTTTAAACTGAACGGCATGCACGTGCATGGGGTGAGGTACGTTTGAGTTATTGATAAACTCCCAAATTTCAGTACTTCCTTGCTCTACACGTTCATCGACTCGCTTCATCTCAAACTGACGTCCATTAATGGTATGGCCGTTCATCATTTGCATGTCCAACCGAATGGGGCGGGTACGATCAGCAGATGAAGCTTCAGGAAAGGTCGATTCAGACAGCTGACCGGGAAGGTCCACTGATTCTTGCTTAGATTCTCCATCAATCCTGAATTCCACAAGATCAAAACCAGTGCCTTGTTCGGGGCCGGAGCTCCCCATCATGTTTTGCATTCCCATCATACCGCCGCCGGAAGGCACATCAAATGGTTTACTGATAAGGTGAATACTATTTTTCTTCAATCCAGAGAAGTCTACCAGTATGTCTGCTCTTTCCCCTGGGGCCATTAATAATTCATTGGTCTCAATAGCTTCCGGTAGAAGGCCTCCATCGGTGCCAATGACCATAAAGGAAAGATCATCTTGAAACGCTACATTATAAATCCGGGCATTTGAGCCATTTAATACTCTCAAGCGATACACACCAGGCTCAACTTCATGGTAAGGAGATGGCGCTCCGTTAACTAAGATTGTATCTCCCAAAAACCCAGTCATCATCCGTTCGGGCATAGACGGGTTATAAATAATCTGCCCAGAGTCACTTACTCTCCGATCCTGAATAACGAGTGGTATCTCGTAGTTACCACTGGGTAAGTTGAGCGCTTTTTCTTCGTCATCCTCAATAATAAAAAAACCTGCTAACCCGCGGTAAACCTGCTCTCCTGTTATTCTGTGAGGATGCGGGTGATACCAATAGGTGCCGGCTCTTTGATTCAGGCTGAATTCATAATCATAGGCTCCTCCTGATATTGCATCTTTGGGATGTCCATCCATTTCGGGGGGAACAATGAGTCCATGCCAGTGAATAATGCTTTCCTGACCTATATTATTAGTAAACTGAATGTTAAGTTCCTGCCCCTTTAAATGTCGAATTGTTGGACCTGGAACTGAATTATTAAATTGAAAAGCAGCCAGACTTAACGATTCTGGTAGCTCTATTTCTGCAGAAGAGGCAGATAAATTAAACGAAGGATCGGTTATTTGACCCGGAAAAGGCAATCTGTTTCTAAAAGAACCCTGCAACTCATCGTCAGAAAAAGTTAAGCAGGATGTTAACCAAGGTGATAGGGCTAATGCACCAGTTCCAAGACCTACTCTGCGTAAAAATTGTTTTCTTTTCATAAATTTGAAGTTTTAGAATTCGGGAATGTCATCGTAGTGCATCCCCGTTTAATTTTTTACTAATGATGGTTCATACCTTTATTATCGGTAGAATCTGATTTCATCTTCATTCCCGAATCCATCATACCTCCCTGCATCATTTGCATACACATCATATGCATGTTCATCATAGAAGAATCTGCTTTCATAGACATCATTTTTGATTGATCCATGTTGCCATTGATCATAGATTGCATCATTTCCATATGCTTTTTCATGCGTTCTTTCATTTCAGGATTGTTCATCATGGAGTTCATGTTTTCCATCATTTTTGAATGATCCATCTTTTGTGATTTTATCTTTCTCTGCATCATCTTGGCTCGCATTTCAGGGTTATTCATCATGTGATCCATCATCATGGATTGCATAGATGAGTCCTGCATCATGGTCATCATTTGCTGCTTTTTCTCCTCCATATTTTGTTGCTGGGCCACAGCGGTTACGGTTAGACCTAAACTTATTGCCAGTAACAGAGCGATTGATTTTATCTTTCTCATAATCTTATGGTTTTGTAAAGTTTGCTTTACTTAAAATATCATTTATCTAAGGGGTTAGCTTATACAATGATGATTAATACTTACCGTTTATTTTGTGTAAGCCTATTATTCTATTACTTTAGGTCCTTCCTCACCATCCCTGATTCTAATCATATTCTCAATAGGCATGACAAATATAATTCCATCTCCGCGCGAACCTGTTGAAGCAGTTTGTTGAATGATTTCAATAATAGAATTGACATCTTCGTCTACCGCTGCTATTTCTATTTTCACAACTTTGGAGTGCATCGCCGGGAATTGCAAAGAGCCATGGGCATGGTCAGGATCGGTATATTGACCTGCTCCTTCTCCTCTGAAAACCGTTATGCAACAATGGCCTTCAGAACGTAGCGCTTTATACACTTCTTCAAGCAGCATGGGGCGTATGTATGCTTTTACTAATTTCATGATACCTCCGTTTTTGATTTATACATTAATTCATCTGCTCAACTGTTTCTCCGCAGTTGTGCATTTGAGATCCATAAAAAGGGTTTTCAATATCTTTTTTGTCACTTATCCAGGTACTTCCACCACCGTACATAGGGCAATATTGCTTGAACAGTGCTCCTTCATATCCTTCTTCTTCAATTCGTGAAATAAGCGTTTCTGAAATGGATTTGAACTCGGCTCTGAGCTCTTCAATATCACTGAATGTATCTGTTGAGAACACTCGGACATGTTCTTTAGCCGTTTCAAAATCATCTTTGGACAGTGCTTCCCGAAGTTTCAAGTACTGGGGTACTAATGCCTCAAGGCTTTTATCCATTTCATGATTTGAATGATCTTCAGTTGTATCCATAGTGGATTCATTCATATCGCCGTCGTCCATATTCATTTCACCGTTATTCATGTCCATAGCCCCGTGATCATGTGCCCCGCGATTTGCTCCTGAGCCCGGCTCTCTATTCATCATACTGAGTTTATCGCTAAGCTGTGCGGCTGCGTCCACTTTAAATGTGCCGTTTGTTACCACACGCTCACCAACTTCCAGTCCAGATTCAATTACATATTCGTTACCAGCCCTTTTGCCTAATGCAACTTCCCTTGCTTCAAAAGCAGGAGTTTCAGCTGTAGAAACATCCACAAACACAATGGACCTTTCTCCGGTCCATAGCACAGCACTTCGGGGGATAAGAAGTTGCTGTTCTTGGTCTGATTGAGAAGAAATAACTCCTTCAGCAAACATGCCGGGTTTCATCTCTTTTCTCGGATTATCAACAGTAATACGTATTTCTACTGTTCGGGATTTATCATTTAAAAAAGGCTGGATAAAGCTGACTTCACCGGTATAGGTGTGTCCAGGAATGGAGCTCACCGTAAAATCAATTTTATCTCCGATTTTTAAATTATTGACTGACGATTCATACGCCTCAAATTCAATCCATACCTCAGAAAGTTTTGCGATACGATATAGCATGGAGCCTTCCTGAATATGGTCTTCCCGAGAGATATTGATCTGTGATACATAGCCAGATACTGGTGAGAAAAAGTCTAACTCTTCCATCACTTCTCCTGATTGTTCGATCTGGTTAATGGTCTCTTCCGGAAATTCCCAAAGCAATAGCTTTCGCCGGGCAGACTCATATAATCGAGGGTTTTGTTCTTTGAACCGGGCTGTTTCCAAAAGTTCACTTTGTGCCGTAATTAACTCCGAAGAATAAATAGAAACCAGTTTTTGACCTTTACGGACGTAATCACCGGTATAATCTACATATAACTCCCGAATACGACCGGGGAAGTGAGCCGTCACATTCGATACCAAGTTCTGATTTACAACCACTTTGCCCGGCAACCGGGTTTCAACCACTGGGACTCCTTTTTTAACCGGAGTGGTTTCAACCTCAGCAAGCGCAAGTGCGGCTTTCGAGAATGTAACAGCGTTCGGGTTGAGCGATTCTGAGTCACTGTCATCAAGATCATTAGCCGGAATTAACTCCATGCCACAAATTGGACAATTTCCTGGCTCGCTTTCTCTTATCTGAGGGTGCATACTGCACGTATAAACCACATTGCCTTCCTCATCAGTGTGGGTTTCTGATATATGCTCTTCAAGTGTTTGTGGTTCCGAAGTCCCTCCGAAAAATAGGTAGCCGAGTAAGAGTCCACCCAGTATAAGTCCAGAGTAAATAAGTATGTTTTTTGTTTTCATAGTTGTAAGTATTGAGTTGTGAGATTAGAGTAGTGATTAGTTTTTCTTACTATTCATGGCTCAAATCACACGTCTATTTATTTAGATTAATGTTGTGCTTGCCCGTCAGGTAATCGATGAAAGCCGATGAAACCTGCATATCTACCAAAGCCTGAATACGGCTAAGTTGATAACCCAAAAGCTTGCGCTGCATCCGTAGAATTTCTTCAAAATTGGAACTGTCGGTTGAATAGTTCTGTGTCATAATGCTCAGTGCCTGATTAACCCGTTGAATCTGCTTCTGGTCATACAAGTCAAACCGCCGCCGCGCATCATAATAGTCCCTCAGCGAAGAGGATAAATCTGTTTCCAGCTTGTTCTCTTTGTCTGTTATTTGCGACTGTACTGATTGAATATTCAGCTCTGCTTGTTGAACCTTGGCATTGTATTTATTTCGGAACAGGGGAATTTTGAAACTGGCTCTGGCCATGATGGCATCTTTGCCATTATCAGCTAGCGTTGGTACATCTGAGCGTTCTCCGGTGAAGATATAATCCAGACCTACGCCAAAGGATGGTTTCCCGTCTTTTACTGCCAGCGTTTTCATTTCGCGGGCGGAGTCCTCCTGATATTTAAGGCGATTTAATGCCGGGTTTTGTTGAACCAATTTATTCAGTAATTCCGGCTCGCTTTCTATACTCATTTCAGGGATTAACGTATCCGGTAAGGCGATCACCTGTTCTTCCTCAGCATTCAAAAGCTCATTCACCTTTTGAATTAACACGTTCCGGTTGTCTTCAAGCAAAGCAATTTGCGTCTTCAGGTCTTCCTGTTCGATTTGTGCCCGTAACACATCCACCTGCGAAGCCTGATCTGTTTCATATCGGCTCAAACTTATCTCCACTAATGAGTTTAGGATGTCGAGGTTTTCGTTGGCAATCTCCAAGCTTTGGTCCAACTCATAAAGTTCAATAAGTGCTTTCTCGGTTTGATAAAACAGTCGATTTCGGGTCTCCTGAAATACTTCGTATTGCGCTTTAGCCTGCGCTTCCGATATTGATCGTTTATCTGAGAGGCTCCCAAACCAGGGAAACATTTGGGTTAGTGAAATCCTTGCTTTTTGTGGTCCCAATCTGGTTTCAATCGGACTGATGAAATAGGCAAAAGCAACTTCCGGATCGGGCAAAGTACCAACAATAGGACTTTCTTCAAGAGCTGATAGATAGTGCTGATATTCAGCCTTCAACTCGGGATTATTCTTAGCTGCTTGTTGTTGGTATTCTGCAATAGTTTGAGCTTGCACGGTAAAAGGCAGTGCAATTATGCCAAGTAATACAATTAATAGCAGAGCGTGCAGATGTTTCACAAAGAGTGCTGAAGACTTTCTTCCCATCCTGCTCAATATTGGATATTCAATGTTCCTTAATCGATTTTCTTCTTTCATGACAATTCTTTTTTCATTTTAAATTCTTTCCACATGTAATAAAGGACCGGTATAACCAGTAATGTGATGATTTGCAGGAACATGCCACCTACACTCGGGATTGCCATAGGCACCATAATATCCGAGCCTCGGCCTGTGGATGTTAGGACGGGTAACAAAGCAAGGATGGTGGTGGCTGTCGTCATGAGTGTCGGGCGAATTCTGCGTGTACTTGCCTCTATCACTACTTCTCGTAATTCGGCCGATGTCTTCGGCTTCTTGCGATCGAACAATTGGTCGAGATAGGTTGCCATCACTACGCCTCCGTCAGCCGCAATTCCAAATAAGGCGATGAAACCTACCCAAACGGCCACACTTAAGTTCACGGTTCCCATTTGAAACAGATCCCGAAGATTTTGACCAAACAGATCAAAATTCAGAAACCATCCCTGACCGTACAGCCAAACAAGAAGAAATCCCCCCGCCCAGGCCACAAAAATGCTACTGAAGATCATGGATGTAGTAGCCACAGACCGAAATTGGAAATACATGATCAGGAAGATAATGACGAGCGCAATAGGCAAAATAATGCTTAGCCGTTTCTCAGCTCGTACCTGATTCTCATAGTTACCCGCGAATTCAAAATTGATACCTGCGGGAACCGCTATGTTACCGGAGTTCACACTCTCTTCAATAGCACGACTGGCATTTTCTACCACTTCAATTTCAGCAAAGCCATCTAATTTATCGAAGATTACATAACCCACCAGAAACGTATCTTCGCTTTTGATGGCTTGTGGTCCTTGACGGTATTTGATCTCAGCCAGTTGTGAAAGAGGTACATGAACACCCGTTTTGGTGGGGACCAAAAGTTCATTTAAAGCCTCAGGGTTATCTCTTAACTCACGTGCATAACGAACACGAATGGGGTATCGCTCGCGCCCTTCAACGGAGGTTGAGACTGCCATCCCACCTACACCCATCGACATAAATTGCTGTACATCCTGAACGGATAACCCATAACGAGCCAATTGTTCCCGGTTCCAGTGAACTTCCAGATAGGGTTTACCAACAATACGTTCCGCAAAAACGGATGAAGCTTTTACGCCTTCAGCATTCTTCAGGACATCTTCTAATTGTAAACCAAAATTTTCGATTTCTTGAAGATCACTTCCCTTTACTTTGACACCCATAGGGGCTCTCATGCCAGATTGCAGCATCACCAATCGTGTTTCAATGGGTTGAAGTTTTGGTGCCGAGGTAGTTCCGGGTATGCGTGCGAAAGCTACAATTTCATCCCAAATATCATCCGGGGAGTGAATATGATCGCGCCACTGGCGATAATACTCACCGTTTTCATCCGGGATCAGTTCTCCATCTTCATCTCTTACAAACTCCCCTGAATCATTGACCTCGAATCGCATCCGTCGGCCATTTTCATCCGTTTTGTATTCCGATTTATATTGAATCACATTTTCGAACATGGAGATAGGTGCCGGGTCCAAAGCTGATTCAGCCCGGCCCATTTTTCCAACAACCATTTCAACTTCCGGTATGGAGTTAACAGACAGGTCTATTTTACGCATCACGTCTTCTGCCTCTTCTACACCGGCGTGAGGCATCGTAGTAGGCATTAAAAGGAAAGCTCCTTCATCCAGGGCGGGCATAAATTCTTCACCCAGTCCTGGAAAAGCTTCGGACGCTGAAGTCCAAACGGATGTTTCGCTTATATCAACCCCGACCGTATTAAAGCTTTTGGCTACAAATCCAAAGGTAGTTGCAAAGCCCAGCCAAATTACCACCCCAAAAATCACGAAAAAGGATGGAAGGGTTAGAAAAATCTTTTTATGATCCAGGCACCAACTAATAATGGGTTGATAATATTTGATGATGAGCCAGAAGGTGGCAAGAATAAGGGCGATCACTAAAACGATAAAAAACAAATTACCTGCAAAAGAGACCGATGGCCCAAAAGGAAGCCAGTATTCCGTAAGTAGCCAGGTTACTACCACTACAGAAAGTACGTTGTTGAGAATTGGAATTCGTTTGTGATATTCTTCGCCTAAAAAGAATCCCACGCCATTGATGAGTCCGAAGCCCATGATCAACAGACCACCCCAGCCTGAAACAGTCAACATGGCAATGAATCCTCCGATCACCAGCAAACCGTTCCAACTAAGTTTTAATTTCTTATTATTGATCTTCAGCCCGAAGAACCAATGGGCAAATGGTGGGATAAGTGTGATTGTAATGATGATGGAAGCAATCAGCGCGAAGGTTTTAGTGTAAGCCAGTGGTTTGAATAGTTTCCCTTCGGCAGCGATCATCGTAAAGACAGGGAGAAAACTCACAATGGTGGTGGTTATGGCCGTCAATACAGCCCCGGCTACTTCAACAGTAGCATTGTATATAACTTCCAGAAGTGATTCATCTTCCTCCATTTCTTCCAAATGCCGGAGCATATTCTCAGAAAGGATGACTCCCATATCCACAATGGTACCAATGGCAATAGCGATCCCGGAAAGGGCCACAATGTTAGCATCCACCCCAAAATACTTCATGGCAATGAAGGTCATGAGTACAGCGATGGGGAGCATTGCAGAAATTAGCACCGAAGTTCGCAGATTCAATACCATTATAACGATCACGATAATGGTAATAAGTATTTGAAGCGTGAGGGCTTCTTCGAGCGTCCCCAAGGTTTCAGAGATCAGCGTAGAGCGATCATAAAATGGTACAATGGTGACTTGAGATTCGGTTCCGTCTTGAAGGGTTTTTACAGGCAGGCCGGCAGAAATCTCTTTGATCTGTGCTTTTATATTATCAATTACCTGCTGGGGATTGGCACCTTGCCGGGCTACGACTACTCCACCAACGGCTTCTGCTCCAGCCTTATCCAGCACACCTCTTCGTGGAGCCGGCCCCATACTTACGAAGGCAACGTCCTGAATTCGAATGGGCGTATTATCCACTACTTTAACCACAGCAGATTCCAAATCTTCCAGGTTTTCTATGTACCCAATTCCCCGAACCAGGTATTCCACGTTATTCATCTCAATAGTTCGGGCACCGGTCTCAGCATTGGTTTTCCGAACCGCATCGATCACTTCAGGCAGGGTAACCCCATACGTTTTTAGTTTGTTTGGATCGATGTCGATCTGATACTCTTTTACGTACCCTCCAATGGAGGCGACTTCTGCCACACCTTGAGCTCCTGATAGTCCGTATTTCACATAAAAGTCTTGTATGGACCGTAACTCTTGAGGGTCCCAGCCACCTGCGGGCTCTCCACTTTGATCCCTGCCTTCCAGCGTGTACCAAAATATCTGTCCCAGTCCGGTAGCATCAGGACCAAGGGCGGGCTTTGCAGTTTGAGGAATAGTGCCTGCCGGAAGTGAGTTTAGTTTTTCAAGGATGCGGGAGCGACTCCAATAATAATCCACATCCTCTTCGAAAATGATGTAAATGATGGAAAGACCGGTCATCGAATTACTTCGAACGGTTTTGATGCCAGGCACAGTCAGTAATTGAGTAGTCAGAGGATAGGTGACCTGATCTTCTATATCCTGAGGAGATTGACCTTCCCAATCGGTATACACGATCTGTTGGTTCTCCCCAAGGTTGGGAATAGCATCCACAGGAACACGATCCCGAGGAAGAAAGTCAAGATTCCAATTAAAGGGAGCTACTGCAAGTCCCCAGCCTACTAAGACTAGCAAGAATAGTACAGCAACAAGCTTATTTTCCAGGAAAAACCGGATGGTTTTATTTAGCATGAGTTTATTATTGATGAATCGGTACAATTAAAAAGGAGGTCATCTCTCGATAGATATCTGAGACCTTGAAGCCTATTTTTTACAATAGATAGTACAAGAATCAAGGTTCCTGACGTTACAGGAATGACTTTAGGGGAGAAAAGATATACCGATCCCTAAATCAGAAAGGACTCGTTGGCTAAAAAGATGGGGGGTGGTGAATAGGAATCCGAAGTTTGAATAGCGTGATAGTCGGATTCAGTTTGGTTTGTGTGAACTTCCGCAATTATCTGGACAACAGCCAGAACCTTGACTTTTACTTTTTGAAATAAAGGAGCTTCGGTCTTAACTGATAATTCCTCAACAGAGCAGGCACAAACAATACCAAGATCTTGATCTTCATTGGTTTCAGTATGATGTTGGTGTTCCGGTACTTCGGCAAACTCAACAGTCATTGGGCAATCTTCAGCATGTTCACTTTGAGCCTGCATATGGATTCCCATTTCCTGCAACTCTTCACATAGTTCATTTGACATAGCATGAAGTCCGGTTGGAACCGAAACCCCAATCAGGATACTCAGACTGAGCACTGATGCAATAAAGCGATATGTTAGAGAAATTTTCACGTTTCAAGTATATGTAATTAATTCTATCCATGAAAGATGGAACATAATTCGATAAACAAAATCCATAATTAGACAAATTTCAAATATTCTGTTGAACTAATTATGAGTCTAACCCAATTTTAAACGAAATTTATTGTCTTATCTCAAAAGTATCGTAAACGAATTATGTTATAAATCTATATCTAATCAACACTTTCAAAAATTCACTTATTACCAAGGATGTTTTTATTTTCGCCTTCAAGAGCCTTTAAAATAGGACAGTCTCCTTTAGGTCCTTCCCCAGCACAAGAATCAATTAAATCTACCAGGGTATTCTTTATTCGTTGTAGGTCTTCGATCTTTTCCACCACATCTTGGTATTTTTCTTGCGCTTCACTTTTGATCTCTGAACAAGTGGTGTCCTCATCAATTCGTAGTTCCAGCAGTTCCTTGATTTCACTCAGTGTAAACCCCAACTCTTGCGCCCGTTTGATAAATTTAATTTGATCAATGTGCCGCTGCGTAAATATACGGTAACCGGAACGCCTTCGGTCAGGTTTTGGAATGAGACTGCGTTTTTCGTAATAACGGACGGTTTCCTTATTAACTTTTGCACGGCGAGCTACTTCACCAATTTTGAAAGTGGTGATGTCTTGATACTTTTCATTCTGGTTTTCTCTCATCATTTCACTGACTTCTATTATACGTTTAACAAACCACTCAATTATTAAGAAAAGCCGGGCATAATACCCGGCTCATTAATTACTAATTGTTATTCTTTCTTTTCCATAATTTTACCACAACAGCACGTTGGGTTTTGGTTACCACCACAACTGGGTGGTGCTCCTTTAGTTACTGTTACCTCGCATCCACAATTTTCATCTGGACATTTATAAACATCTCCTTTCTTAAATGGCATGATATTTCCTCTTTTTATTCGAAACATAATTCAATACCAATATAAGACCTGGAGTATGGTACAGAGTCAAATTAAAAATTGATAACATTGTTTTAATCTCATATAAATTTATAAATCAGGAGAGAGCTTTCATTTTATCCTTAAGTCTTTTCACAGTCAAATGTGTGTATTTTTCCGTTACTTTCTGGCTCGAATGTCCAGCCATATAACTAGCTTCAGCCGTGTGAAATCCTTTCTCAATCCAAGTAGTTACAGCTTGGTGTCTCATTCCATGTAAAGTACGAGAAGTTGGAATACCGGCTTCCTTACAGTAGCGTTTAAATTCCCTATACACTCTCATTCCACGAACTGGTTGACCTTTTGTATTTCCACCCGTGTAAATAAACACATAATCACTTGGACTAATCTTAGCACGAACTTTTAAATACACCTCCAGTTCTTTCTTCAATTCATTAATGATAGGAATTAACCGTTCTTTTCTACCTTTGGTGGGTGGTAGTGAAATGTAGCTAAGCTCTTTACTTTCATAGATCAGGTTTTCACCTTTTAGTCCTGAGTACGAAAGCTCAGGGTCATAAGCCGCCTCATGTTTTCGGAGACCACCATAGAAATACAATGCTACAATCGGTTTGAACCAGTGTTGGACTAAATTAGGATCGAATTCAGGTAAGTCTTTCTTTCTGGCTAACTCATCATCGAATTTCTTAAAAAGAATTCCAAGTTCTTCCTCAGAAATCATTTTGGGTCGGGTATTTTCTCTAATTCTTGGCAAATCCTTTTTAATCTCAGGAAAGTAATCCTTCTCCACAATGTTCTTTTTCAGCAGAAACTTCCACCAAGACCGGAAATGTCGAAAGTAATAGTGCCTTGTAGCAGAAGTAATGCTCTTTTTGAAGATCACATTCTCAAAATGATAGCTCAGTACATTTGTTGGATGCACATCTGATAACTCATTTAATTCTACAAAATGATCTAAAGCTCGCTGGTAGGCTCCAATGGTTGCCGGGGAGAGATGGTTTTTTGATTTGTAGAATAATTCAATGGATTCACTAACCGTGTTACAATCAGTGGTTTCATTACTGGTGTTTCTTTGTAAAACCTTCTTAGGATTGAATCCTTTCGAAAAGGGATTGATCTTGCCTAACGATTCCAGTTTTTCGAGTTCAGTTACCATTTTCTGAGCAACGTCTTTGTGTCGGGTGCCCAATGATTTCCGAACATTCTTTTTACCCAGGTCTTCAGAGTAAAAATTCACATAGTAGTATTTACCGCGTTTGATTAGAAATGCCATAGTAGTTGCCTTCTGAATTAAAGTTCGGTAAGCGAACTCTAAATTCAGCAGCCTTTGCAAACGACCATTCCAAAATTGTACATAGTAGTGTACATAGTAGTTGGGAATGTAGGGGTATGAAAGTGTTCACTTTCGTTCCTTTGCGTTCGCTTACTTAGTGTAAGTAATTAGGCTTTTTTTTGGCTTAGAAGGGAATTGAGGGGGTTTTTACACCCTCTCAATAATTGTGGGCCCGGCAAGACTTGAACTTGCGACCAATCGATTATGAGTCGACTGCTCTAACCAACTGAGCTACGGGCCCGTTTCGTTGTTTCGAAAGGGCTGCAAATTTACAAGGATTCCCATCCAGATAAAAGCACTTTTTAACGGTTCCTGAAAACAGGAAACCCGTACAAGCTACTTTGCATGCACAGGCTCCTTTCACTCATTAAGATTTAGTATTGATTTGATTGACATCCGCTAATCCGGACGCAGTGTCATCAGTGGTTTTTTGAGATGTTGTGCCACGATGGCTGTGGTTGAGCCCAGAAGTATGCGGGCTATGCCGGTTCGTCCATGGGTGCTCATAACCACCATATCGGCACTGTTGTTAGCATAATCGCAGATTTCAGTATGGGCTGAGAATCCTTTCTTCACAATGCTTACAAACTTCACGGATGCCGAACCGCTCTCGGTTTCTCGCACAAGCAGGTCTTCAAAATTTACACCGGTACGCTGGATACTGAATCCCAACTCCGGATGTTTTTCGAAGTATTTGTTGATATTTTTAATAAGTGAATGATAGACCTTAGGATTGTCTTCCAGGGAAATCGGCATTAGCTCCATACTCAATGAGTAAGGTTCAATAATATGCATCAATGTGATGCTTGCGTCAAAGGCATGGGCAAAATCAAAGGCCTCAACTAATGGTGCCACCGAGTCGCCGGAACCATCCATCGGAACCAGGATTTCATGGATATCATTTTCAGAGAAAGACCCATCTATACTTAATACTGGCTTTTCGCTATATCGAATTACTCTCTCAGTTACATGGCTGCGAACTTCATCCGAAACATGGCCTCCTTTGTTGCTCATAATGACCAAATCATACTGGCTTTCATTGGCCTTATTCGCAATTACCTGAGAAGGCTTACGCCCCACAAGGTTGATCAACTGTCCGCGATGCTCTTTGGGGATATATTCCTCAGCGATTTCATGAAGTTTGTCGTTCGCTGTTTTGAGCACTTTGGGATACAGATCCTTTTCCATATCAAACGGTACACCCAAATGCTGCATGCTTTCATCATAATAGCTCATTAGCGGAATCACGTGGATGAGATCTACGGTGCTGTCGTACATCTCTACAAATTTAGCCGCCATTTTAACCGCTTCAAGAGAAGCTTCAGAAAAATCGGTAGGGACTAAGATATGACTGGCTTTCATAACAACCTCCTCTGTTATTAGTTGTTAGCAGAAGGTAGGTATTTATTATGAAGGTTGAATGAAGAAAATGCCCTTTTAACCAGTTTAACCGCTATTGAAATACCGTTTCGAACTTCTCTCCTCTTCTTTCTCCGATGCATTTACTTCGGCCAAGTCCTGCAGAGATGATTTTCTGCACCAATTCTTCTTCATCAGATATTTCGGGTAAAGTCAGGATCTGACCATTATCGATCCAGTCTGATAAAGTTTGTGTAAAGTTCTGACCTATTTGATAAACCACTGTTCCTCCCAATTCAATTAAAGCGGCCGCATTGCATAACTGTTCATACTGGTTTTTGATGGGTATGGTGAGCAGCTTCTTACCCAGAAACATAGCTTCAGAGGTGGTTTCGAATCCGGTTGCAGAGACAATCCCCAGGCAACTTTCAATACTTTCCAGAAACGTTTCGTCCCCAACCGGGTGCACTTTCACATTTCCTTTTGTATAAACCTCTTCACAGTTTGGAGAAAAAAGGTGCCATTCTACTTTCTGAACCTGATTAAAAATACTGCACAGCGTTTCATGATCGAAGGCCGGGAGGTAAACGGTGATGTGACTTCCCGGAACAGGATTCAAATTTCGGATTTGCCGGCGAATGATGGGCGGTTCAATAAAGTCGTCGTATTGCAGGTAATGGGAACCCACAGCTGCATTAGAGGGGGCAAAGTGCTTCATCACCTGCTCTGCCACCAACGATTTTTTCTCAGGCCGGGGTACCTTTTCAGATAAAAATGAAGCTTGATGACTGATGGCAACACAAGGAATTCCAACTCCATTGGCGGCCCATGCGGTCACCGGCTCAAAGTCATTCACCACAAAATCATAGTCTTCAATGGGAAGTGCCTGCATATCCCGCAAAAACTCTACGGGGTGCAGATTTAAAGCAGTTTCCACCATATCCACGCTTCCATTATTATCATATGCCAGACTCAAACCACGGGCTTTATATGCAATCTCTCCGTCAATATTCATTTTGTAGTTATAGCCACTTACAAGTACATCCACTTCAGCATATTCCCGAAGCTTGGGCAGAACCACACGTGCCCGGCTAATATGTCCGTGTCCGGTACCCTGAATGCCATAAAGTATTTTCATCCGATCATTAGTTTCTTATCGAGCGTATGTGTTTTTATCAGCTGATTTATGCGTGGGTTTTCCAGCAAAAATTCATCCTCTGCATATCGATATAAGCTCCATTCATTACCGTCATATTCCAGGCAAGTCAGATTCTCTACCCAGTCGCCCGAATTGAGGTATATTACCGATCCCTGATCGTTCTCATACCCGCGAATTTTAGGTTGGTGGATATGCCCGCACACTACATAATCATAGCCTTCAGCAATGGCCAGTTCCATAGCCGTTACTTCAAAATCGTCTATAAAATTGACCGCATGCTTTACACTGTCTTTTATTTTTTTGGAGAGCGAGAATTTACCGTACCCCAGCTTCTCAGTGATGTAATTCATCCACCGGTTCAGCAAAATCAGTAGTTCGTATCCATGACCACCCATTTTGGCTATCCATTTGCTGTGCTTCATGGTTACATCAAAAATATCTCCGTGAAAGAACCAGACTTTTTCCCCGTTCAGCTCAAGCACCAGCTTGTCTCTGATGAACAAAGGGCCAAGCTGAAGGCTGGATACCTTCCGTAAGGTTTCGTCATGGTTACCCGTCAAATAATAGATATCTACACCATTGGTCATCATAGTAATTAGCGTACGGATGACGTGCATGTGAGCTTCGGGCCAATAATATTTGCGGAAATTCCACATATCCACGAAGTCACCGTTTAAAATGACTCGCTTTGGGTCGATGGAATTAAGATATTGAACCAGTTCGATAGCATGGCAACCAATGGTTCCGAGGTGAACGTCTGATATAACTACGGTATCGAGTGATCTTTTCATAGCCTGTTGATGATTATTTGGGACAAAGATCGCCCGCCTATGTTATCTTGGGTTATCCCAAGTGTTATGAATTGATTAGATGATTGTTATGGAATTATGAATCTTAAATTTTAAATGCTAAATGTTAAGTTCTTTCAAGAACGAGACATACTGTCATTTAAAATTTAACATTCATCATTTAACATTTCTGAAATGAGTGAAGAAAACGCAAAGAAGATTGTCCACGTCCACCTTCCGGAAAAGGAAAAGTTCAAAACCACACTGACTGCTGGGAAGCACGAATTACTCGCCGATGAACCCGAACATGTGGATGGAGGAAAGAATATGGGACCCGACCCTTACGACTACCTGTTGATGGGGTTAGGCTCCTGCACGCTTATGACGATAAAAATGTATGCGGAACGTAAAAACTGGCCGCTGGAAGATGTATATTTGGAACTTCGTCACAACAAGCGCCATGATGAAGATTGTGAGAACTGCGAAGACCCAGAAAGCAAAATTGACGTAATCGAAAAAGAGCTGATTATTAAAGGCGACTTAAGCCGGGAACAGCTGGACAAACTTCTGGATATATCCAAAAAATGCCCGGTTCACCGTACGCTCGAGTCTGATATCCGAATTGAAAGTTCAGTAAGCAATTAAATCCAATTATGGTGTATCGAACTCTATTATTTATCGCTGTTCTGTTTTTTGGTGGAATGAGTGTTGCTGTAGGAAAACAGTCGGATTCAATTATTATAAGTGAAATCGAATCCCATCGGGATTCTTTAGATCAGGCCTTTCAGAACCGGGGAACCTCGCCGTTGAAGGAAGAGGACTTTGAGGAGTTTTCCGGACTGGATTACTTCCCCATCAACCTGGACTATTATACCAAGGCAAAGTTTGTAAGAACTACCAACCAACCGGCATTTGGTATGCCAACCACCACTTCAGAAGTTAAAACCTATGAGAAGTACGGGGAGCTTCATTTTTCTATTTATGGACGGACTGTTTCCTTAGATGTATTTCAAAGTCACGAGCTCAGGGAAACGGAGAAGTATAAAAACTACCTGTTCTTGCCTTTCAGGGATAAAACCAATGGAGACGAAACCTACGGCGGTGGGCGCTACCTCGAGATGTGGATCCCCAATAGTGATTCAGTAATCATTGACTTTAACAAAGCTTACAACCCCTATTGTGTATATAACTCCACGTATTCCTGTCCGCTCGTGCCCAAACAAAACCGAATGGATGTTCCGGTGTATGCCGGGGTGAAGGATTTTAAACAGGAATAAGAATTACAGTTCCTTCCAAAACTTTCGCTCCGACGCAGAGCGATCGGAGCGAGTTGAAAATCCTGTTATTCCTACAATCCCACACATCAAGGTTCAAAAAAAGTAAGCCATAAACACCAACAAGATTCCCGCCTTCGCGGGAATGACATCAGCTCTTTCTTATTTCAGGGTCTACAAAGAACCTTTCAGCTTTAAATGTTGGATGTTCCTTGTTCGATGTTTTCCCGTTCTACACGGCTTCGATGCCCTCTTCATAAGCAGACATCGGGATACAGGAGCACACCAGGTTACGATCGCCATAGGCATCATCAACGCGGGAAACAGAAGGCCAGAATTTATCATATTTAAGATCTTCAAGCGGGAACGCTCCTTTTTCTCGGGAGTAACTTCGGTTCCAGTCATCCGCTATAATTACGCGCTGTGTGTGCGGGGCATGCTTCAACACATTGTCTTCTTTGTCGGCAAGGCCATCTTCAATTTCCTGAATCTCTTTACGGATGGAAATCATTGCTTCGCAGAACCGATCCAGCTCCTCAACTGATTCACTTTCAGTAGGCTCAATCATCAGTGTACCCGGTACCGGGAAACTCATGGTTGGGGCATGGAAGCCGTAATCCATCAGACGTTTCGCTACATCTACGGATTCAATTCCTGCCGATTGTTTAAACGGACGAAGATCCACAATAAACTCATGCGCAGAACGGCCTGTTTTTCCGGTGTACAGAATTTCATAATGATCTTTAAGACGATCCTTCAGGTAGTTGGCATTCAGAATGGCGTATTTAGTGGCATCCGTTAGCCCGTTTACACCCATCATACGAATGTACGCATAGGATATCGTAAGAATGCTTGCGCTTCCCCAGGGTGCTGCCGAAATCGCATTCACTCCTTTTTCACCGCCGGTTTTGATTACCGTGTGTGATGGCAGGAATGGCGTTAGATGCTCAGCCACTCCGATCGGCCCCATTCCCGGTCCCCCGCCGCCATGCGGGATGCAGAAGGTTTTATGCAGGTTCAGGTGGCAAACATCGGCTCCGATTTCACCGGGACTGGTCAAACCAACCTGTGCATTCATGTTTGCACCATCCATATAAACTTGTCCGCCATGTTTGTGAATGATTTCACAGAAGTCTTTCACTTTATGTTCAAACACTCCGTGTGTAGAAGGATAAGTGATCATCAAAGCAGCCAGGCGATCACTGTATTTTTCAGCTTTAGCTTCCAGGTCATCGCTGGAGATGTTTCCGTGACTGTCGGTTTTGACCACAACCACATCCATGCCGGCCATTACTGCACTGGCTGGATTAGTTCCATGAGCGGATGAAGGAATCAGCGCCACATTTCTGTGATCATCACCATTGGCTTTGTGATAAGCCCGGATGGTCATCAATCCGGCATATTCTCCCTGAGCTCCCGAGTTGGGCTGAAGCGACATCCCTGCAAAACCGGTAATCTCACAGAGCCACTCGTTCAATTCATCAAATAACTGCGTGTAACCTTCCGCCTGCTCTCTCGGTGCAAAAGGATGTATTTGACCAAATTCAGGCCACGTCACCGGAATCATTTCGGCTGTAGCATTCAGCTTCATGGTACAGGAGCCAAGCGAAATCATGGAATGTACCAGCGAGAGGTCTTTATTCTCCAGTCGCTTCATATAGCGAAGCATTTCATGCTCTGAATGGTATAGGTTGAAAACAGGGTGGTCGAGATAATCAGTTTGGCGGGCCAGGTTTTCGGGATAATCCACTTTCACCTTCTTAGATTCAGCCTGCACATCAAAACTGTTATCCTTACCAAGCGCTTCTGCAAAAATAGCCAACACCAGTTCGGCGTCTTCGAGATTTTTAGCTTCATCGAAAGAAAGACCAATGGTGTTTTCATCCACATAGCGAAAGTTCACCTCCTGTTTTTCAGCTACCGCCTTCACTTTGGAGGCATTTTCCTTAACCGTCAGGGTGTCAAAATAGGTTTCTGTTTGAACCTCCACTCCCATTTTTTCCAATCCGGCTTTAGTCAGCTTGGTCAAGCCGTGAATTTTGGAAGCAATCTTCTTCAGTCCTTCCGGCCCATGGTAAACGGCATACATGCCGGCCATCACCCCAAGCAAAACCTGGGCGGTACAAATATTCGAAGTGGCCTTTTCCCGACGAATGTGTTGTTCACGGGTTTGCAGTGCCATACGATAAGCCGGTTTACCTTCCGCATCCTGAGTTACTCCAATGATGCGTCCCGGAATTTTTCGCTGAAAATCTTCTTTGGTGGCAAAGTAAGCGGCGTGGGGTCCTCCATATCCCATCGGCACCCCAAATCGCTGTGATGAACCGACTACTACATCGGCACCCATTTCGCCCGGAGCTTTCAATAACGTCAGGCTCAGTAAATCTGCAGCTACCACAGCATACACATCGTGCTCGTGCGCTGCCTCAATAATGCTCGTGTAATCTTCCACACTTCCATCGGTTGCCGGATACTGAAGCAGGATTCCAAATAATTCCGGATCTGTTACATCCAGCTCATGGTGGTCTCCAACTCTAACTTCTACCCCAATCGGCTCTGCTCTTGTTTGTAACACTTCGATGGTTTGAGGATGGCACAACTCCGAAACAAAAAATACTTCCGCATCTTTACGCTTCTTACCTCGTCGCTGTCCGTACAGCATACTCATGGCTTCCGCGGCCGCTGTTCCCTCATCCAGCAAAGAAGCATTAGCCAGCTCCATCCCGGTAAGGTCGCTGACAGTAGTTTGAAAATTAATCAGTGCCTCCAGCCGGCCCTGGGCAATCTCAGCCTGGTAGGGTGTGTAGGCGGTGTACCAACCCGGATTCTCGAGGATATTTCTTTTAATGACATTGGGAACAAGGGTATCGTAGTAGCCCATGCCAATAAACGACTTGTGGATTATATTTTTGGAAGCCAGTTTTTTGAATTCCGTCAGAAAATCATGTTCACTTAATGCCTCAGGAAGATCCATAGGCTTGTCCAGACGAATGCCTTCGGGTATAGTCTCATCAATCAGCTTATCAACAGAATCGGCTTTGATAACCTCCAGCATTTTTTGGGTTGATTCCTGAGTGGGTCCGTTATGGCGGCGGGCAAATACTTCTTTCTCGAAATTAATGTCCATCTAAGTAAGAAAAAATGAGTTGGTTTTGGTTGGTAGGAACAACGAGTGACAAGAATAAAATTCCTTTATCACATCGAAAAACAGGATTCTGTAAAATAAGGAAAAATGAGTTCAAAAGAGCAGAATTTCAGTCGGGTCATAGTTCATTTCTCACTTTTTTTTGATTTATTACAGGTCTTAATAAAAACCACTTATCTATTAACTAATTTTACCTGTCATGGCGAAAGCATTAAAAATTTTAGCCGCTATCCTGCTTATTGGTACTACCTCTCTTTTTGCACAGGATGCAAGCTCTTTAAAAATTGTAATCGAACCCGATCCCGTAGAAGTAAAAGTTGGGGATGAACTTCAACTTAAAGCCACACTAATGACGGAAGCCGGTGAAGCCCTTCCTGATACTTTGTTGTTCTATTCCCGTAACGGGCGTGACCTGGAAGTTTCCAGAAGCGGACTTGTTAAAGCTAACAAACCGGGTACCTATTCAGCAATCGTTCTTCGCTCAGGTCCGCGCGACCAGCGAGTGGTTAAACAGTTCGAGATCAATGTTCCGTATCCGCCTATTGCTAAGGTAGAATTTGTAAATGTACCTGAAAACATTTACTCCAAAACCACCATCGATTTGAATGTACATGTGCTTGATGCGATGGACCTGATTCGCGAAAACCCGGACCTGAAGATTTCCAGCGACAATCAATCCGTAGCAATGGTGAGTCATGGTAAGCTGATTGCTCAGAAGCCCGGAAAAGCTAAAATCACGGCTCAGTCTGAAGGAAAAAAAGCCACGCTAAATGTGACTATAAAGCAAAACCCAACGGCCTCTATTACTATTGGTAATAGCGAAACTGAAGTCCGAACCGGTGATGTCATTACCTTTGATGCCAAAGCTCTTGGCAATAATGGTAATGAAGTAGATGCACCGATCACCTATTCTTACACCGCTCAGCCGGATGATAATCTTGGACAAGGTGCAGAAGGCCAGGTTTCTCAGAACGGGAAATTTGTAGCCAACAAGCCGGGCATTTTCACCCTCACTGCTCGCTCAGGTGATGTATTTGAAGAACAAATTATTCGGGTTAAGGACCGAAATGTTCAGCAGGATATTGAATTGGTTGGACATGGTGAAGTCCTTGATGTACACACTTCTGACCTCTGGGTTTGGGAAGGCGTGGACGGCAGAGACTACGCTATAACCGGAACCTGGGGAGCAAATGGCGATGCCTATTTCTGGGATGTAACCGACCCGGCTAACATTACTCCGATTGACACTGTGCGTGTGGACGCCCGGACTGTTAATGACGTGAAAATATCTGAAGATGGAACCATTGGAGTAATCACTCGTGAAGGTGCTTCAAATCGTAAGAACGGAATGGTAGTTCTGGATGTAAGTAACCCACGGGATGTTAAAATTCTGTCTGAATATAATGAAGGACTCACCGGCGGTGTTCACAACGCTTTCATCTACGAAGATCATGTATATGCGGTGAATAATGGCCGTCGTTATGACATCATCAATATTGAAGACCCGGAAAACCCACAGACCGTTGGGCGTTTCGAGCTGGATACTCCCGGCCACTCGATCCACGATGTTTGGATTGAAGACGGAATTGCCTACTCCTCCAACTGGAGTGATGGCGTGGTAGCCGTTGATATTGGTGCTCAGGAAGGAGAGATGGGAACCGCCGGTGGATCTCCGGAAAACCCGGTTCAGTTGGGAAGTTATTCTTACCCAAGTGGATGGAATCACGCCGCATTCCCTTTCAAAAGTAAATCAACAGGCGATTTTTACGTAATTGCCGGTGACGAAGCTTTCCCGAATGGACTTCCGTCCAGAAGCAATCCCGTTGCTGCAGCCGGCTGGATTCATTTTATTCAATTTGATGGCTGGGACAAGCCAACTGAAGTAGCTCGCTACCAGGTTCCTGAAGCCGGTACTCATAATTTCTGGGTAGTTGACGATCTGCTTTTTGTGGCTTATTACAATGCCGGACTGCGCATCGTTGATATTTCCGGAGAGTTGATGGGGAACCTGTACGATCAGGGACGTGAGATTGCCAAATTTGAGCCTACTCATCCTGATGCCCTGGTTCCAAACGCTCCGTTTACATGGGGACCTCAACCATACAAAGGACATATTTTCATTTCTGACTGGAACTCCGGCTTATGGGCTATCAAACTTGTTGACAAGCCCCAGCAGGGAACCAACTAAACAAAAGTTATATATAGACTATGAGTTTTAAGAGAGCTTTGATCGCAATCTTTATTGGAGGGTTTCTCTTTTGGGGAACCTCCAGTTCCTTTGCACAAGATTACTATTTGTATGTAGCTGCAGAATCTGATGACGAAGTTCACCTGGTACATTTCGATGGTGAAACACAAAAGGGTGAAATTGCAGAAACCATACGTGTGGGAACCTGGCCTCAGGAAAACGAAGGGCCGCATGGTCTCACTATCTCCCCTGATGGAGAGCACTGGTTTGTAAGCATCGCCCATGGAATACCCTATGGCAAACTCTGGAAGTTCGAAACCCGAACCAACGAGTTTGTAGCAGAAGTTGAATTGGGCATGTTTCCTGCCAGTATGGACATTTCTACCACCACGGGTTTACTGTATGTGGTGAATTTTAACCTGCATGGAGACATGGAGCCAAGTACGGTTTCAGTCGTTGAGCCTGAGTCCATGATCCGGCTCTCAGATATAGAAACAGGCATAATGCCTCACGGTTCACGCATTAACAGTTCAGGAACCCGACAATACCATGTATCCATGATGACCGATGAGCTGATCGAGATCGATACCGAAGCACTTGAAGTGCAGAGAAAGCTTAAGCTGTCAGGCAAAAAAATGAGTGGAAAGGTGTCGGCAAGTATGGATCACTCCGGCATGAATCATGGTAACATGATGCACAAACCGGTTGAGAAGCCTACCTGGGCCGACCCTCACCCTACAAAACCTCTGGTATATGTTGCGGCTAACGGTTCGGACGAGGTTCTGGAAATAAACACTAACAAATGGGAAATAACCAACCGTTGGAAAACCGGAAAAGCACCATATAACCTCGAAGTCAGCCATGACGGAAAACTGTTGGTAGCAACCTATAAAGGAGAAGGGGCAACCGGCGTATGGGATTTGAGCTCCGGTAAGGAATTGGCGAAAATCAAAAACAGCCGGAAAGTTAGCCACGGTGTTGCTATCTCATCTGACAACAATTACGCATTCATCTCGGTTGAAGGAATTGGTGGTGAACCCGGGTCTGTTGATATCATCAACCTGAAAACCTTGGAGCGTGTTGACGTGGTAGAGACCGGTAAACAAGCCGGGGGCATCATATTCTGGAAACAGGAAAGTTAGTTTAGATATCTCTCTTAGAGTTTAAGCCCGGCAGCCTCCCACAGTGCCGGGTTTTTTTATTGCAAAGAAATAGAATGGCTAACGCTTCTGCCCTTTTCACCTTCACGATCAATCACTTCTTTGTCTAGAGATTTAACGGTGTAACCCAGCTTTTCAGCCATCCCTATAAGTAACGGTTCCAGGTTTCCTTTCTCCGTATTGAACCTGACCAAAGCTTCCTGAGTACGCATATCAATTTTATTGATAGCGCGGCCAAGCATATCAGCACATTTCATAATTTCACCACCTGAGTATATATTTTGATCTGAGACCGGCGGTGGTGTGAATTTCTTTTTAAAGGTACTCAAAGACCGTATCTCACCTGATTGGGCATCCGGTTGCAGCCACTCAATATTATGTTCCACATCACGGATGTAGTATGCCAGGTATCGGGGCTTTTCACTCTCAATAAAAAAACTGAATTCTGTAAGCCAAACCTCTTTTACGTTATCCATTTCCATATCAAACCAGATACCGCCCCCGGGTAAATTCCACACTATTTTGTCCTCTTTGGATTTTCTCTTGTTCAGTACCAGGGGATAGCCATCCATAAAAGACTCGGTAATATCTTTAAGGTCAGCCTCGGGTGTAACGGTTAACACCGGATGATCCTCGAGCGGGTCTACAAAATCAGGCGCATCATTTTCGACTTCACATTCTATGTCTCCGATGCGCAAGAGTATGCGAATCAACCCATCTTTGATAGGTTCTTTAAAAGCTAAAATATCGTTACTCATGCCTGATTTAAATGGTTTGGGCATTAAGGTAGTAAAATTATGAATCCTTTAATCTGAAAATTATTTAACATAAATATTAGCCTTAACTAAATTTTTAGTAAGACTAAGCAAATTGTTATATTCAAAACAAAAAATTTATGGAATTCTTACCAAACTGGTTTTTTGAACTAAATCCTATTGTACAAGCCTTGATGGGCGGTCTGTTTACCTGGGGTGTTACGTCACTTGGAGCGGCTATTGTTTTTTTCACCAAAGGTATCAACTACAAATTGTTAGATGGCATGATGGGCTTTGCTGCCGGAGTTATGATTGCTGCAAGTGTATGGTCACTAATCATCCCCGGTATTGAACTTGCGGAAGCTCAGGGAATGATTGGATGGGTTCCCGCAGCTATCGGCTTTCTGCTTGGCGGCATCTTCCTTAGAATTTGTGATGCTTACGTCCCCCACCTGCACATCGGGTTGCCCCGCGACGAAGCTGAAGGGGTGGATACAAAATGGAAACGAGCTACTCTGCTTGTTTTAGCTATTACACTGCATAACATTCCGGAAGGCTTAGCAATTGGAGTTCTTTTTGGAGCGGCCAGCCTGGGGCTTGATATGGTTGGGGGAGCAACAGTTGCAGGAGCTATTACTTTGGCTATTGGTATTGGTATTCAAAACTTCCCTGAAGGTATCGCTATTTCCATGCCCCTTCGTCGTGATGGAGTGAGCCGGTTAAAAAGCTTCAACTATGGTCAGCTCTCGGGAATTGTGGAACCGGTATCTGCCGTAATCGGTGCAGCGGCTGTAATATTTATCACTCCGATCCTGCCCTATGCCCTGGCATTTGCTGCCGGTGCCATGATCTACGTGGTAGTAGAGGAACTGATTCCTGAAAGTCAACTTCATGGCAATGCAGACCTGGCTACCTTAGGTGTGATGGTTGGTTTTGTAGTAATGATGGTATTGGATGTAGCACTCGGATAAAATTTTTGCTAAAGTATTTCTGAGAGGCATCGATAATAAAGTCGGTGCCTCTTTTCATTTTTGGTAAAAATTTCGGGTTTCAGCAGAACTTTGTTTAGAAAGAAGTTCAAAAAATCAACGCGTATTTCGTACCTTTAACATATTATTAATTCTAATAAATACGTATTTCCTTGAGCGACAATAAGATCATTTTTTCGATGGTTGGGGTAAGCAAAACTTACAAGCCCAATAAAACGGTACTCAAAGACATTTATCTCTCTTTCTTTTATGGAGCTAAAATTGGTGTTTTGGGATTGAATGGTGCCGGAAAATCCACTTTACTGCGCATTATTGCCGGCGAAGATCAGAACTATCAAGGCGACATCAGCATCCAGAAAGGAATTTCATTTGGTTACTTGTCTCAGGAGCCCAAGCTCGATCCTTCTAAAACCGTTAAGGAAATTGTTGAAGAAGGTGTACAGGAAACCATGAATCTGCTTAAGGAATATGAAGAGGTAAATGCTGCCTTCAGCGATCCGGAAGCTGACTTTGAGAAGCTGATTGAAAAACAGTCTAAACTTCAGGAAAAAATTGATCAGGTTGAAGCCTGGGATATAGATAGTAAACTGGAGCAGGCAATGGACGCCCTTCGGTGCCCTCCGGGTGACACCTCTGTTGAGGTGCTTTCAGGGGGTGAAGCCCGCCGTGTAGCCCTTTGTCGCTTACTGCTCAGGAAACCGGATGTTTTATTGCTGGATGAGCCGACCAACCACCTTGATGCAGAATCCGTGGGCTGGTTGGAGCAACATCTTGATCGGTATGAAGGCACTGTGATTGCCGTAACCCACGACCGTTACTTTCTCGACAACGTAGCCGGCTGGATTCTTGAACTGGATCGCGGCGAAGGAATTCCGTTTGAAGGTAACTATAGCTCGTGGCTGGAACAGAAATCCAAACGGCTGCAACAGGAAGAGAAGGAAGAATCCAAGCGACAAAAAACGCTTAAGCAAGAGCTGGACTGGATTCGCCAAAATCCAAAAGGTCGCCGCGCCAAAAGTAAAGCCCGTATCAATAAGTATGAGGAATTGTTATCTGAAGAGCATGAAAAACGGCGGGATGACATGGAGATTTTCATACCGGCCGGCCCGCGACTTGGCGACAAGGTAATTGTGGCCGATCAGGTGACAAAAGGCTTTGAAGAACGCCTGCTGATTGAAGACATGAATTTTAAGCTGCCTCCCGGCGGTATTGTAGGGGTAATCGGCCCAAACGGTGCCGGTAAAACCACCTTGTTTAAAATGATTACCGGACAGGAAGAACCTGATAATGGAAAAATGATAACCGGTGAAACGGTAAAGCTTGGATATATTGACCAGAAAAGACCTCTGGATCCTTCCAAAACAATTTGGGAAGAAATCTCCGGTGGGCAAGACACCATTAAGCTGGGCAACCGGGAAGTAAATTCACGGGCCTATGTAGCTCGTTTTAATTTCAGCGGTAGCGATCAGCAAAAGAAAGTAACAGAACTTTCCGGTGGAGAACGTAATCGTGTTCACCTTGCCAAAATGTTGAAAGAAGGAGCCAATGTTCTGTTACTTGATGAGCCTACTAATGATCTCGATGTTAATACATTACGAGCACTGGAAGAGGCCTTGTTGGAATTTGCGGGCTGTGCGGTGGTCATATCTCACGATAGATGGTTCCTGGACCGGATTGCAACTCATATATTAGCTTTTGAAGGAAACAGCCAGGTGTACTGGTTTGAAGGAAATTATGAAGAATACGAAGAGAACCGGAAACAGAGACTTGGTATTACCGATGACCAGCCTCATCGCATTAAATACAAGAAACTAATGCGATAAAAATCGCATTAATTGCCATACCCATCAGGGTAAGGCATTTTCAATACTAAACTAGTATTTATGGCTACAGAAATTGGTAAAGAACGCTTGGATGTAGATCAGAAAGTTGTCGCCCTTTTTGCGTTCGGCATTGTCTGTGCTTTATTGCTAATCCTTATCGTCAACATTTCCATTAATACTTCCTCAGGTATCAGAGCTTATGTGGGTGGTGAGGGAATGTGGACCAAGGCACAAAAAGAATCTGTTATTCACCTCACCAATTATATCCTTACGGAGAACGAAGAAGAATTTGAACACTTCAAAAGTGCACTTCGCGTAAACTTGGGTGACCGGATAGGGCGAGAAGAATTATTAAAAGATGATTATGATTACCAGACCGTATTTGATGGGTTTTTAGAAGGAAAAATTCACCCTGATGACATCCCCCACCAAATCAACTTATTCCGGCGTTTTCAGTGGCTGCCCCAGGTCAAAAAAGCTATTGAAGTATGGACAGAAGGTGATGAAAAGATTGCCAAACTCATTCATTTTGGAGACTCTGTCAGAGTTCAAATGCAAGCATCTGATATTAGTTTAGAACAAAAAACGGAATGGGTTACTCAACTTGAAGAGCTGGACCAAGAACTCACAGAATTGGAAGTCCGTTTTTCCTCGGAGATGGGCAACCTGGCTCGCCTGGTCAACTCCGTATTACGCTGGAGTGTCATATTCCTGGGTCTATTGCTTATCGGGATCGGTATTTGGCTGGTCTATCGATTCCTGAACAGCACTAAAATCTGGATGGAAACCCTCAAAGAAAGTGAGGAGCGCTTTAAGCAAGTGCTTTCCAACTCCAAAGACGTGCTCTATAAAATGAATTTGGATGACAGGGAATACAAATATGTGAGTCCTGCCATTACCTCTATGCTGGGTTATACGCCGGATGAGTTTCTTAATGGCGGTATCTCATTCATCTTCTCTAAAATGCATCCTAAAGACCGTGAGCGTTTACAACAAATAGTTGAAAAATACGATGATATTGAAGACAACGAATTCCTTCCCTTTGTTGAATTTCGGTTAAAAGACAGCACCGGAGACTGGAAGTGGGTTAGCAATGTAAGAACCCTGGTTCGTAATGCAGAAGGCAAACCTGAGGCTATTATTGGCAGCGTAAGAGATATATCAACCCAAAAGAAACAGGACAAACAACTTAAGGAATCACTTAAAGACAAAGAGATTCTTTTGCAGGAAATCCACCACCGGGTAAAAAATAACCTTGCCATCATTTCCAGCCTGCTGGAACTTCAAAAAGATAATGTAAGCCATGAAGTTGAAGACATGTTGTCTTCCAGCCAGGCGCGTATTAAATCAATTGCCAAGGTGCATGAGAAACTATACGAGTCTTCTACCCTTTCCAATATTCCCCTCGATTCCTATATCCGGGAGCTATCAGAAGAAATAAAAAATGCCTACACCAGTGAAAAGAAAGAAATTGAGATTCAGACGGATGTGGTTCCGTTTGAAATTGATCTCGACGATGCCATTCCAATAGGACTAATCTTAAATGAGCTGATCAATAATGCCTTTAAACATGCTTTTAAAGAACGAAATGAAGGTATAATCAAGATTTCTTTGAAGCAAAGTGGCTCAGGAATGGAATTAATGGTTGCCAATAATGGTGACAGTATTTCCGAGGATTTCGATCCGGAGCAAAGCGAGTCGCTGGGAATGACGCTTATACAGGTTTTAATCAAAAGGGTAAATGGAGCCCTGACCATCGAAAGCGGAGAATGGACTCGCTTTATAATTCAATTTGAGCTGAACGAGTAGATTCCGGCTCTTCTTCCTCAACGGCCTCATTTACCAGCCACTTTAATACCTTAAAGGTATCTGCTAAGCGGATATCTGCGGTTTCGAAATCCAATCCTCCTGCACCGGAGGCAGCCGTCACTGTCAGGTTCTGAATGTCTTTATTATCCTGAAATGGATTTTGACTAGTCTCAATATTCTGAATACGGTTTTTCTTTACAATGGCCGTTGTCCGTGATACTACCCGATAGCGCATTCTCAGGATTTTATCTCCCAAACCGAGGGCTGCATCTTTATATCTCAGCCACCCCAAATACCCCAAAACAGGAATTACCAGTAACGATAGCCATCCGTATTCCATCAGGTACCAGGCAATCGGTATCAGAGGTAAAACAAAATAATTAGGACGCCGGATGTATCTCCATAACGTTTTTCGCGGAGGCCTGATTTGGTATTCCGGTTCTTTATACTCTTCAAGAAACTCTGCCAGAAAAGCACTTATGTTCGAAGATGCGATAAAAGGCACAAGAACAATAGACCGTCCTTTTTGAGTTTGATCGAAGCCGGCGCTTTCCACGTAAAGCATTCCATACCCAAAAGGCTGACGAATAATCCCTTCCACAAACCGAACGGCCTGAATGCGATCGAATGGCACTGTTATGTGCTTCCTCTCCACCAAGCCACTGGTGATAATGAGTTCTTTGGATGTTTTTTCAAGCTGAAAGTCTGAATATTTGAAAATTACCCCAATAAACGACAGTGCCCATGACACGACAATAATGGTAACTACGACACCAACAATCAGGGTCACATCGCTATACCCGGGAAGAGCTTCATACACATATTCAATAGTTTCCTCATTTATAAACTCATCCATCTGGCCCGACACTGCACCGAGAATAGACGCAATCAGACCAAAATTACCGGACGTAAAGGCTGCAAAAACCAAATCCTTGGTTGACAATTGCCATTGCCCCAGTACCTCTTCTTCAGCCTCATAAATTTCTTCGGCTTCTCCTTCCCCCTCTTGAGTTGCTGCCCGTTTTTTGCGTAGCTCAGTCCGTAATGCTTCCGCATCTCCTCGTGAAATGGCACTGATGGTAGCCGTTTCGGTACCTCCGCCGGCCGTTTTAACTTCCACTTTCACCAACCCAAACATACGCTGTAGCAAGCCTTCTGTAATATCAATCACCTGTATGCGATCTTTGGAAAGGTACATATTACTTTTAACGAGCACCCCTTTCTTGATCTGAAGCTCATCTTCGTGTACCCGATACCTGAACACTACCCAACTCAGCACCCCGCTTACCAACGTTATAGCAATACCACCTAGCAGAAAGTAAAGAAAATACCCTTCGGTATTAGAAGTACCGATGAAAAGCAGAATAACAATGGTGACAAAATTCTGTTTTATGCTTTCTATCACCCTTGTTACGGCTGCAATGGGATGTTGCCGCTTAAACTCAGACATCATCTTTCACCTTCCGTACAAGTGTAGAGATCGTGGTGCGGAGCTCGTCAGCTGTATCATCGTCAAGCGCCGGAATTTCGTGGGTGGTAGCTGCTGTGGAAATGGTAACCGAAGACAGCCCGAACTTTCGATAAATGGGGCCTTGCTTGGTATCCACGTGCTGAACCCGGTTTATGGGAACGAGTGTTCTTTTTTTGATGATAATTCCACGAAGCATATCAACTTCTTTTTCGGACACATCGTATTTCCATCGTTTCCACCGAATGTTGGGCAGCAACACTCCGGTTAACAAATAAAGGACCAGGGAAGTAAAAAAGATACAACCAAACAAAAGCCAGTCTAAGCCATGGTACCATGGCGTGCCGATGCCAAAGTTATGATTTATAGCCAGGGCCAGTTGAATAATTGAAGGGGTAAACCAAAACAATCCGAATAGCAAAGCATTTACGGTCCAGGCTTTGATAGCATCTTTATGGATTCGGGTAGCGGGCTCTTGATTCATGCACTAATCGATTGAAGCGTTAATTTCAGCCAGATAATAAAAAAGATAAATGGTTAAATGTTCCTGAAAATAAAAAAAGCCACACAATGGTGGCTTTTCTTTTAAATGTGGTAAAGGAAATTACATCGCGTTTTTCTTCGCTTGAATTTCCTGACGGATTTCGTGAGAAAGCTTCTTAAGAGTCATCAGGTGCTTACGGGCACGCGTACCGGCAGCCTTGTTTCCTTTCTCATAAAATTTCTTCATGTCAACTTGCAGTTCTTCTACTACGTTGCTGATATCGTCCATTCTACTCATGTGTTGTACTCCTTATAATTTTGTTTCGATTAATTAAAGGTGTTTATATGGAACTAATTAAACACCTGCTTTTTAAGTTACTGTGTTGTTCTATACAGTAGTAAAATCTGCGTTAATTTAACAAATAAGCAGATAAATACATTGTTTTCTTTAATTCTGGTTTATAGGCACTTCTTCCCGGGTTGTTCCCTTAACCTCATCCACACCTAACATTAAAGCTAATCCCACAACCAAAAGCAACAAAATGGCACTCATTCCCCACCGCTGATTATCCATCATTAAGGTAATCCAACCCACCATAATAGGCCCGGCAAAAGTGGTTACTTTCCCGGACAGAGCAAACAGCCCATACATTTGATTTCGTTTATCTTGCGGGGCCAGTCTTCCCATAAATGTCCGGCTTGATGCCTGTACGGGACCCACAAATATTCCAAGCAGCAAACCCCACACCCAAAACCAGAGCTCCGCCTCCACAAAAAGAACGGCCACAACCGGTACGATCAGCCCCACCAACGACCACACGATTGTGTTTTTACTGCCACTGATATCATCCAGCCAGGAAAACCCGAAAGCGCCCAGTCCGGCCGTCACATTGAGAGCGATACCAAACATAAAGATCTGCCCGGTATCAAAACCGAAAGTTCCGGCTGCATACACTCCCCCCATTGCAAAAATGGTGGCCAGGCCGTCATTGTAAAACAAACGTGCCAGTAAAAACTTCCAGATATTGGGTTCATCCTTAAGCATGGCAATCCCGTTCTTGAGTTCCTTCATCCCATCCTTCACCGCCACCGACATACTTTTATTTTTTGAAGGCACGTCTTCCGTTTTCAAAAACATGGGAATACTAAAAACAGCATACCACAAGCCGGTGAACAGAAAAGTGATTCTTACATTCTGCAATGAGCCTTCATCCAGCCCAAATACATCGGCACCGTACTCAACAAAACCGAAGTACCCGATGATAAGGCAAACCAGTCCTCCGGCATATCCCATAGCCCAACCCCAGCCCGACCATTTTCCAATGGTTAAACTGGTGGTTAAATCAGGCAGCATGGCATTGTAGAAAATGAATGAGAGCTCGGCTCCCAACGTAGCAATGAAAGCCATTGAAAGGGCAAACCAGATAAAATCAGAGCTGGGTTCGGCAAACCAAAGCATACTGCATCCGATTACACAAAGGGCGGTAAAGAAGGCAATCCACGGTTTTCGGCGGCCTCCTTCATCGGCAATTGAACCTAAAAAAGGTGCAGAGATCGCTATGACAAAACCCGCCAACCCGATCATATTTCCCCATAAAGCCGTACCTGAGGTTTCATTTTCAGCAATGGATTGGGCAAAATAGGCCGCAAATACAAAGGTTTGGATCATCACGAAATAGGCCGAATTGGCCCAGTCGTACATTGCCCAGGCGAAGAGTCCTTTTGAAGATTTCTCAGGCATAGGAAATTTTTTAAATGGATGGAGAGCCCGAATATCGGTTTTGGCAGCGGGAATGCAAAATTAAATAACCGTACTTTACCGATACCTGAGCTCTTATCTTAGATGGTAATCCTCACAATTCCATCACAAACTTTAAAAGTTCCATAACATTAAAACCCATACCATCTTATTAAAAAGATATGCGCCTGCTTTTACCGATTCTGATACTCGTCTCTTCATCTTGCACCCTTCAACAGCAAAAAGAACAGCCCGATCCTGACTTATTTTCTCAGACTTTGGCTACACCGGGCTGGTATCAAGCCTCTGACTTTGACACCGTGAAGGTTCTGTCCTGGAATGTAGAGCATTTTGTGGATGAGGTGGACAACCCGTACATCGATAATAGCCGGGAGAATAATCCGCCTGAGAATATGGATCAGCGCCGGGAGCTATTTGCTGAGATCATTAAAAAAGCGGATGCCGATATTGTGGTTCTTCAGGAATTTGAAAGTGACAGCTATGCCCAGAAATTAGCCGAAGAGCATTTTCCGGAGTTGGGTTACCAGGTTTTTGCAGGCCACGAGAGCAACGACTGGTATATGAATGTAGTGGTGATGAGCCGTATCCCTTTAGGGCTGTTTCACAGCTATGCCACAACAAATACACCGATCCTTGAACAAGTAGATGATGAAGGTAATCCTGCTTCACAGGCATTTACCAACAATCGTATGTGGACCACAGAAGTGTTGGTGAACCCGGACTATTCATTTTATTTAACCGGTGTACATCTGAAAGCGGGCCGTGGTGACCGAAATGAGAATTGGCGACTTGGACAAATCAATCTGTTGCGGGCACATTACAATCAACTGTTGGCGCTGAATCCCGATGAAAATATTCTGGCTGTGGGTGATTTCAACAGCACACCAGACAGTGATGAATTCCAAGCTTTTCTTGGAACCGGTTCATCTATAGAATTCGTAGATCTTTTGACCGGAACGGGAGTGTACTCTCACCCGGCTGATTCTGCCTTCTGGCGTATTGATCACATTCTTCCCAATAACAACATGAAGAGTGAAGTTGCCGGGGATACGGTGATTGTGAATTACTACTTTTCGCCTGACTCAATGAATATAGCGGCAGACCACCTGCCAATGAGCATCGAGATCATCCCAAAAGATTTATAACAAAGCGGTAACTCCTTCAACCAATTCTTCCGCTCCCTGAATGCAATCCGGCACGGAGACGCCCCAGCGGTAATTACCGCCTAAATGCAGGCCGGGATTTTCAGATTCAAATTGTTGAAGCTTCTGTTTTTTCTGTTCGTAGCCAACATCAAATTGGGGAATGGCTTTTTTCCAGAGGTGAGATTTAATGAAGGCCGGGGAAGCATCTGTCTCCATAAGCTCACAATACTCTTTTAGAATCTCTTCTTCCACCTCTTCTACCGGCCCGGTCAAAATTCCCCGATCGTGCGCCCCTCCTGTCATCAGGGTAGCATGAAAATACCCATCTGCCGTTAGCTCAGGAAAGATGCTTGATTTCCAAATGGCACCCAGCAGTCTGATTCGTTCTTTTCTGGGAATCAAAAACCCGAACCCTTTTCGCTTCACGTCAATTTCAGACGCATTGAACAACACTTGTGTTGAAAGCATCGGGACATAATCAATACTTACCAGTTCAGCAGATATTTCCGGATCAAATCTTCTTAGTATTCGGCCCAGGCTATATGCAGGAATGCAAGAGATGACGTTGCTTGACCAGAATTCTTCATCCTCCGTCAGAACTTTGTAGCCAGACTCTGACTTTTCCAACGCTTTTACTTCATCATACAAAATATGGCCAGAAATTCTTTCCGTGATAGCTTCGGTTAGCTGTTGAATTCCTTTTCTGAAGGAAAGCACTATCGGTTTTATTGCTTTCTTCTCTTTTTTTGAACGAATAGCACCCCAGGCTATAGACCCGTAATCCTGTTCATATTCTGCAAGCTTGGGCAGCACCGACTCCTTGCTCATCCTGTAAATATTGCCTGCATAGATGCCCGAAAACACCGGATCTGCAAGATAATCGACTGCCTCTTTACCGATTCTTCGCTCCAGAAAATCACCGATGCTTTCATCCCCGACCACCCCATCTTTCACAAACGGCTCTTTGAGTAACCGAAGCTTTGCTTTTGGGGATAAAATCTTTGTTGATATCAGAGAAAAAAGGCTCGGTTTCAGTTCCTGTAGTGAGCGGTCCCGAACAATATACCGGGTTTTAAAAGCTTCGGATATCTGAATCAGATCATTTGAAATACCTAAGTCTTCGGCGAGTTCCCTGATGTTACCGTTTCGGTCGCGCAAGGAATTGGGGCCGAAATCCATCACTGATTCCTGTGCCATCTTTGAGCTAATGGCTCCCCCGGTTTCATCCTGTTTCTCAAATAGCTTGAATGGTATTCCCTTTCGGTGGAGAAACCATGCCACAGAAAGGCCCGATATTCCCCCACCCAGAATTATAACTTCTTTTGAAGTTAAGTTACTCAAGCCGCCTCAACCTTTTTCACTTTAAGCTTTTCTGTGCACCATTTTTCAAGCGTGTCTATCCAAAGGTCGCTATCGTTTACACAAGGAATCAGGATTAAATCTTCACCACCGGCTTCCACAAAGTCTTCCTTACCGCGGATGCCAATCTCCTCGAGTGTCTCAATACAGTCTGAAATAAAAGCCGGACAACAAACCGCAACCTTCTTCACCCCTTCTTCCTCAGCCAGTCGAACCAGCTCAGCATCGGTGGCGGGTGTGAGCCAGGGATCAATCCCTAATTTGGACTGAAAGGCTGTGCTATAGCTGAAGTCCCTGCTATCCAGATCAAGATAATCGGCGGCATTCTTTGTGGTCATCAAATCCTGGTGACGGTAGCAAAAGGTATGTGCCGGTGAATTTACGTTACAGCAGTCTTCGCACTTCAGGCAGTGATCACCGGTGATATCCCGTTTCTTAATCTGCCGCTCCGGTACGCCGTGATAGGAAAACAACAGGTGGTCAATATCGTGCTCATCAATATAAGGTCGAATACTTTCCCCCAGCGCTTTCACGTAATCCGGGTCGTTATAAAAGGCCTCTTTAAATTCTACCTGAAGCTGAGGGTACTTTGACTGCCAAACTTCTTTAGCTTTTTCAATCACCGTTTCGGTTGTAGCCATCGCGTACTGAGGATATAGCGGAATCAGGAAAACACGATCGAGATTTGGGTTCTTTTCCATCAGTTCATCAAAACCTGCTTCAATAGATGGATTTCCGTACCTCATTCCCATGGAAACGGGAACATCATTTCCCAATCGCTCCTGGAGTTTATCAATAACACGCTGCGTAATTACAATCAAAGGCGAGCCTTCATCCCACCAAATCAATTCATATGCCTCTCCCGATTCTTTTGGGCGAAAAGGCAAAATAAATGCTTCTACAATGGTTTTACGGATGGGTGCCGGAAAGTCAATGACCCGTTTATCGGTGAGAAATTCTCTCAGATATACTTTTAAATCTGCGGGTTCATAACTATCGGGGGAACCGAGGTTAACCAATAAAATTCCAGTGTTCGATTGTGCCATGCCTGAATTTGATCTATGTTTAGTGTACAGTTAAGCAATAACTATATTTAATATGAAGAAAATATGAATTCCGATAAAAACAGCTCCGTATTAATTGTTGGCTGCGGTTGGGTTGGTAAAAAATTAGGTAAAAAACTTACGACTGATGGATTCACCGTTTTCGGAACCACCCGGGCTTCCTCTAATTTCTCTGTATTAAATGAAATCGGTATCAAGCCGGTAAAATTAGAACTTCCTGCCTCTTCCCTGTCTGAAATACGTTTGCCTGAAGTTGATTCAGTGTTAATCTCAATTTCTCCGGGGCGGGGCGAGAACCGTGATGAATACCCAACTATTATCGGTCAACTTTCCCGTGTTCTGGCTGAAGCAAACATACAGGTGATGATGTATAGTTCCACATCTGCTTATGGAAATGCAACCCATGAAGTGAAAGAAACCGATGTTGTGCCGCACCGAAACAGTGACAACGCCATAGTAGCAGCAGAAGGTGAATTACTGGAGCATGTTCCAGAGGCTGTTATACTACGCTTATGTGGTTTGTACGGAGAAGACCGGCACCCTGCAAAGTATATGGCCGGCCGAACCGACATTGCTGACGGTGACGCCCCTGTAAACCTGGTTCACCGAGATGATGTGATTCAGGTTACCCAAAAAATTATTACCGAAAATATTCGTGGAGAGATATTCAATGTTTGTTCGTGTTCGCATCCAAGCCGTACTGAAACCTACTCCGTGGTTGCTGAACGACTGGGCCTTAAGAAACCCACCTTTGTAGAAGGTGGAGCGGATGGTAAAACGGTTTCATCTAAAAAGATTAAAGATCGATTTGATCTTGATTTCATGCACCCGAATCCACTCGAATTCTTAACTAGTTAGTCAGTTTTAAGCGTGCCCTCCTCCTCCAGAAAATCCAGAGTGTCGGCCGCATGCCGAAGGTGTGGAATTACGATACTCCCTCCCACAATCAAGGCTACATTTAATGCATCAACAATTTCGGCTTTGGTAGATCCGGCTTTAGCACATTGCTCCAGGTGATAGTCGATACAATCGTTACAACGTAAAACGGCTGAGGCCGTAAGGCCAAGCAATTCTTTGGTTTGAGAGGAAAGGGCTCCATCACGATATGTATTGGTGTCCATATTGAAAAAGCGCTTAATGCCCAGGTGATCAAAGTCCATCACTTTCTCATTCTGTTCGGCTCTTTTTTCTCTGAATAGTTCCAGTCTGTTTTTATCTGACATAGTCTTTTGATTTGATTTGCCTCTGAATCACGAAAACACAAAATAGGGATGTCCGGGGTAAATAGTTGTGAGTTTTGAGAAGTGAGTCATGAGTATGATCATCACTACTCATTATTCAAACCTCACTTCTCCTGACTCATATTTTTATTCACCCTTCACTTAGCTATCTTTTCGTGTTTTGAGATTTAGTGGCAAACATTCATGTTCTGGAATAAAAAAGAAGCCAACCACAAACTGGTCGTTATTGGAGACAGCCTTTCACAGGGTTTTAACAACGGAGGTATTTACCGTACCGATGTTAATTTCCCTTCTTTCGTGCATCGCTGCTTTGAACCCAGACCCGATTTTGATCAACCCAGCTTTACTGCCCAGGCCGGCATCCCATTAAACCTCGAAGTATTGGTACGGGGTATGTCAGAAGAGTTTGGGGATGAAATCACCTGGAATGAGTATCTGCCCGCCGCCACCCATATGCTAAAAACCCTGAAGCGTATCAAAAAATACTGGGAAGGCGGACTGAAAGATCTCGCCGTTGACCGGAACTCTCCTTACCACAACCAATCGATATGGGGATTCAATATCAGCGACTCCTGGGTGGTTAATGAGCAAAACAGCCGGCATCATATTCAAACTAATCCCGAGAAGTTTACGGTTTTTGATATGCTCCCCGAGCATGCCAAGTTTACCACTGCCCGGCTTGTGCTGAACCCGTCACTGAAGCAAGACACAGAACTCGAAACCCAAAGCCAATTTGATAATGCAGAAGTACTGGCTGAAGACGGGGGTATCGAAAACCTGATTGTGTGTCTTGGCCATAATAATATGATTGCGGCCATCACCGACTTAAAAATGATTTGGACCGAAGATGATAACCTGGAAGTATTTCCGGGGAAGCGTACGCATACCGTTTACCGGCCCGAGCATTTCGAAATTCAGTATCGAAAACTGGCTGAAAAAGTCTCAAAGCTGGATGCTAAAAGAGTATTTGTGCCTACCCTTCCCTATGTGACCATTCCTCCCGTTTGCCGGGGTGTGAATTCCGATCTTTCCAGCAAACGGCTTGGGTATTTTGATTATTACACCCGCTTCTGGATTTGGGATGAGGATTTTGATCCGGACAAGCACCCACACTTAACAAAAGATCAGGCTATTCAGCTTGATCTAACCATGGATGAATACAATGATATTATCCATAAAGTAGCTGATGAATACGGCTGGACCGTAGTGCCCATGGCCAAAAATGTGGCCGGCATGGCCCGAAGACGTTTGGGGGGCGAATTGGTTCGGGATTTGCCAAAAGGCCTGGCTGATGCACTGTTGAAACAAGAAAGCACTGCACATCTGGTGGATGAAGAGGGTGATGTAAAACTCACAACCGATTATATACGTCTGGATAAAAACGGACAGCTTTATAAAGGAGGGATTTTCAGTTTAGATGGACTTCACCCTACTACGATCGGGTACGGGCTAATGGCAAATGTTTATATGAAAACCATGGCCAAGGCCGGAGTCAAATTTCAGCGCTCTATCGACTGGGATGAAGTTGTGCGCGAAGACACCCTGATTAGCAACCCTCCCAAATTACTGGGAGAGCTGCGTTATGTGCTCCGCTTTCTGGCGATGGGAAATCAAGAAAAATTCTTCAACTTCAGTAAGAATATACTCGGCCAGGCCATGGATTTGGTTTCGCCCCGTCAAAAACAATAATTATCCGATTTGGAGATCTTCCAGCAGTCGGTTGTATTTGTTCTTCAGGGTTTCCAGTCCGTCCTGCATTTCATCTTTTACTTCCTTCCATTTGTCCTTTCCGGAATCACGGAGCTCAGCTAAATCTTCTTTGAAGGAATCACGTTCGCCTTTAAGTTCATCCAGCTTTTCCTCTGCCTTTTCTCGGGCTTCTTCCGACTTTTCTTTCAACTGCTCTTCAGCTTCTGAAATATCTTCATTCATTTTTTTCAGAGTTTGTTCCGCTTCTGCAATGAACTCCTCTTTAGTTTGCTGAACATCTTCTTTAGCGGATTTCACCGTATTCTCTACTTGCTGGCCCACATTCTCAGCATTCTTGTTGGTCTTTTCAGAACAAGCGGTAAACATAAGCATGGTTGCCGTTATTAAAAGAATTAGTCTGTTAGTAAACATCGTTTTCCTGTATTTGATTGCGGTTATTCACTTTAGCTAAGTGCATTTTTCCTGACTTGTTCCAAGTTTTAATGTTCAGGGGAAATTAATTTAGATTTATTCTACATAAGCTTTGATTTGGCTTGAAACTCTTCTTAACTTAGAATTGATCTAAATAAAAATAATAACCTATTTTTCAAGACATGTTCCGACTAAAATCTATTTTAACGCTACTCTTAGTTTCATCTATACTCATCTCCTGCGACACTGATGATGGCACAAAAATCGAAGTTCCTTCATCCTATGAATTTACCCGAAATAGTGAGTCGACTGTTTCATTCTCCGGCCAAACCACACGAATTCAAATGGGCCACGAACTGCTTCCGGCCATGCTTGATTTCGAAAATTCCACCGAACAGCTTTTATTACGAATGTACCGCAACCAATCCGAAAACGGTGGCGATGTAGATCCGTTTGAAAGCGCTGAGCTTAATGCAGCTACAAAAAATATTAAAGGTAAAGTTGCCGCTTCCACCGATTTCTTTTCAAACAACACGGCCGTAAGTGCTGAAATTAAAAATCAATTTGAAGCATGGATCTCAAGTCAGGTTGAGGAAGTATTTCCAAACAGAAATACACTTGCTGCACCCGGGCAACCCGGACAAATTGCCGACGGTTCTTCTACCCGCTACGTAAATGGAAAAGGGTTTGAGTATAATCAGCTGGCAGGCAAAAGCCTGATTGGTGCTCTTATGACAGACCAAATGCTGAACAACTATG
>NZ_JBEDYP020000005.1:0-11215 GCF_040117685.2 Gracilimonas sp. BCB1
CTCTCTCTCTCTCTCTCTCTCTCTCTCTCTCTCTCTCTCTCTCTCTCTCTCTCTCTCTCTCTCTCTCTCTCTCTCTCTCTCTCTCTCTCTCTCTCTCTTCCGTTCTTCTGCCTGCCTCTGCCTGCCCTGCCTCGCAGCCCGCCCGGCCGCCCCTGCCTCGGCCGCCCGCGCCGCCCGCCCGCGCCCTGCCCGCCTGGCCGCCCCTGCCCGCGCCCGCGCGCGCGCCTTGGCAGATGTCAGGATCAGAAGCTATAAGATTAAGGAAGTTGGTCATTTCCCGGACACTATCGAGCATTCCCTCATCCATATTCACATCCAGAATTTGAGCCCCGCCTTGTACCTGATCAAGAGCTACCTTCAGCGCATTATCATATTCTTTATTCTTTATGTAATTAAGAAAAGTTCTTGAACCCGTTACGTTTGTGCGCTCTCCGACATTTACAAAATTGGAGTCTTCAGTGATTACAAGGGGTTCCAGTCCGCTTAACTTCAGTGGAAGTGTCTTCATATTAAACAGCTACTGCCTCCGCCCTTTTTCGGGGTTCGTATTTACGTGCCAGCTCAGCCATTTTCGAGATATGTGCAGGAGTAGTACCACAACAACCACCCAGAATATTCACCAGATTATCTTCCAAATATTTCTCCACTTCCCGCCCCATCAGCTCTGGACCCTGATCATATTCCCCAAACTCATTCGGAAGTCCGGCATTCGGGTAAGCACTGACAAAGAAATCAGACTTATCAGCCAAGTTTTGCAGATATGGTTGAAGTTGTTTTGCTCCCAGTGCGCAATTGAATCCAACACTTAGAATTGGAGCATGAGACACAGAGATCAAAAACGCTTCTACCGTTTGACCGGAAAGCGTTCTTCCCGAAGCGTCGGTAATAGTTCCGGAAACCATAATGGGTAACGATTCTCCCCGCTCATCAAATAACTCTTGAATGGCAAAAAGAGCTGCTTTAGCGTTCAGTGTGTCAAAAATAGTTTCTACAAGCAGAAGATCAGCTCCGCCATCCATCAGTCCTTTCGCTTGTTCCTTGTAAGCCTCCGCCAGCTCATCGAAGGTCACGGCGCGATAACCCGGGTCGGTGACTTCAGGCGAGATAGAAGCCGTTTTATTGGTAGGCCCCATAGAACCGGATACAAATCGTGGTTTAGCGGGGTTCTGTTGGGTGAATTTATCGGTTGCTTTCTTCGCTATTTCAGCTGACTTCCGGTTCAATTCATACACAATGTGCTCCAGGCTGTAATCGGCTTGAGCAATACTGGTACCACTAAAGGTATTCGTCTCCACAATATCCGCTCCCGCTTCCAGGTATTCCTCATGGATGGCCTGAATAATATCCGGCCGGGTCAGGCTAAGTAAATCATTATTGCCTTTCAGGTCGTCTGTATGATCCTTGAACTGTTCGCCTCTGAAATCTTCTTCTTGCAGCTTATAGCGCTGAATCATGGTACCCATGGCTCCATCAAGAATCAGGATTCGGTCTTTTAATGCTTGTTCTATATTCACTCTTTCGTTGTTGGATTAGCTTATACAGAAAGAGCGGGAGTGATTAGCTCGCTTATCTTTCAACACACATAAATTCTTATATGCGTTGTGGGATTTGGCACCTGTTGAGTACATAAAGTTTATGTGCTTAATGGTTGCCAAGACGTCATCGGGCCCATCCCTCAGTCTTTCTTTATAAGCATTCAATAAATTTCGCTTTGAATATAATGGTTGTTGATTTGCCGGACAACCTGATTTACAGTCTATAATGTAACACCATTACAACAGAAAGAACGCAGAGGTTATAGCTCCGTCCTTATCCCAAAGTGCACCTTCCCGTTTCCTATAGATTCTTCGGGTGAAATAGCATAGCTAAACTTCAATCGCCCGATTTGTGTTTGATAGCTAAGACCAAATCCTGCAGAGAAAAGATATTTCGTTAATCGGAAGTCATTATTGGTTTCGGTAAGTAGTCTTGGTCGGTTAAAACCTCCCACCGCTCCGAAACTGAACAGATACGACTGTCGATTCAGTAAGAATCGATATTCTACATCCCCCCAAAGCATGGTTCCGGCTCTGAACTGCTGCTCGGCATAGCCGCGAAAGGAATTTGCTCCTCCAAACCTGATCAAATCGTTAGTGGTAATCTTATCCGACTCCAGAAAAAACCCATGCAAAGAAGTCGATATCACGCTTTTTTCAAGTATGGGAATGTAGTTTCGGGCGGTGAATTCCAATGAGTTTTGAGTGAATGCCGTGACTGAATCATCGGCTAAATCTTTATTTGCAACACCCAGTATCACCCGTATTGAACTTCCTTGGGTTGGTGCATCAAACCGATCTACGTTAACATATTCAAAACCTAATCGAGCGGTTCTTTTTTGACCATCCGGCTCCACAATTTGTGGAAGATTACTGCCGGAGGTCGTACTCTGAAATCCCACTCCCCCGATTAGTTTGATACCCCGCCCCATCAGGTAATAGCCATTTACCTCAAAATCACGGCTTTGATAGGTCGTGTCGTTCTGATAAAGCTGCATTCCGGCTGAAATCCCAACGGGAATCTTGCCAATCCAGTCTTGAGAAGCTCTCAGGTTTAACTGACTGGTTTCCGGACGTAGCCGCTGATACCGTAAGTCAAATCCGTTTCCCTGAGTTAACACATTCCACAGCGAGAGTTCAGCATCCCCTGCAATTTGCCCGTTTCCGGCAGCATCCGGCACATACCCCAATAATCCATCAAATTGATTTAAGGATCGCTCCTCTATCCTGAAAACGATCACAGGTTCACCCCGCTTAAGATAAATTTGGGCCGGTTCTACAGTATTAAACAGTCCGCTTGAATTTAAGTTGGAACGAAGAAGTCTGAGGTAACCCGGTGTAATTGTCTTGTTTGGTTGATGTCTCGAAACTTTTCGCAGATAATCCTGAGTGTTCGATTTGGCTCCTGAGAAGTAAATATCAGCTGTGGTGACTTTTTCTCCAGTTTGGATCTCAATGTCCACATTAACCCGGCACTCTTCAGGCATGGGGTTTATTGAAGCTATGATAGATCGGGCAAAAGGGAATCCCTCTTCTTCCAGACTGTAGATCAGCCCATCGATCTCGGCCTGTAAGTTTTTATCTGAATACGGAACGTCGGGTGTTACTAATGTTGAAGAATCAATCTGACCGGAATAATTAACCTTTATTTCATCAAACTGATATCTGCACCCTCTTTCTATCCGGGCTGAAAAATCCGTGACTGAAATTACTTCAGCGGTAAAGTATCCTTCCGAGATAAGCCATCGCCTGATCCTCCGTTCATTTTGGGAAGGACTTTCTGTGAGTTCTGTCTCCAGACTATCCGGTAGCGGGACTAATTCACCGTTTTCATAAACCTGAAACTCCAACTTTTGACTTTGCGGAAAAGCCAGCAGCGGTATGGACAGAAATAAAATGAAAAAACCTGATTTTGGGAACATGCCTGAATCTACACTCTTTTTAAAACTTGTGCTTCAAATCCATTAGAAAAGCCATATATCCTAAATGAGTAGTCATACTTTAAGGGTCATATTCACCAAAAATTTTGATAATAGAAATTTAATGATCTCAGCGTTTAGTTATGATTTAAAAAGAGCGTAATTTCATTCTTTCAGAAAAAGCTCACCTATTTCTGCTCATAAAAATCACTGGAAAATATATTTTATATTAGTCACTCCATTATTTACTTCTTTCGCCTTTAACACCAAATTATTTAATGAAAAATACATACCACGAACTTATTGACCAGACCTATGATTTCCCCCAAAATGGATTTTCTCTGGTTGATGGCACGCTGAATTTCAACAATGTTGACCTTCACTATCTCATCGGGAAATACGGAACGCCATTTAAACTGGCTTATCTTCCTAAAATCAGGGAAAAAATTCAGCGTTCCCGGGAATACTTTAATAAAGCCATATCTGAGAACGGCTACTCCGGTACGTACGAGTTTTGTTACTGCACCAAGTGTTGTCACTTCAATCATGTAGTGCGGACCGCTTTAAAGGAGAACGTTTCACTTGAAACCTCCTCTTCCTTCGATATCGACTTGATTGAGAACTTATACAATAAAGGTGTTTTCTCCAGCGAAAAAACCATTGTTCATAATGGATATAAAACCGATGATTACATCAGAAAGATTGGCAGGCTGAATCAACAGGGCTTCAAGAATTCCATTTGTGTATTGGATAACGCCCGTGAGCTGGATCAGCTTGAGGAGCTTAACCTCGATCATCCCATCAAAATCGGATTGAGGATTTCCATTGAAGAAGATCCCAAAGCCGCTTATTACACCTCCAGACTGGGCATCAACAAGCGCGAGATTCTTGATTTTGTAAAGGAGCGTATTGTCGGGAATGACAGTGTTGAGCTCGTTATGGTACATTTTTTCGTGGATTCCGGCGTCAGTGATAACATGTACTACTGGAATGAATTCAAGAAAGCGCTGAGTCAGTTCACAAAAATCAAAAAAATTGCTCCTTCGGTAAATGCTCTAAATATTGGTGGCGGATTTCCTATTCAAAACAGCCTCAGCTTCGATTTCGATTATGAATACATTACCGGCGAAATTGTGCGCAATATTCAGGAAGCTTGCAAGGATGAGAACGTCGAAGAGCCGGACATCTACACCGAATTCGGAAAATATACCGTTGGAGAAAGCGGTGCGGTTATCTTTCAGGTGCTGGAACAGAAACAGCAGAACGATGCTGAGTTGTGGTACCTGGTAGATAACAGCCTGATGAATACCATTCCCGATGCATGGTCTATAAATGAGAAGTTCATCCTTCTGCCCCTCAATAAATGGGAAAACCAATATAAACGAATAAATATCGGTGGTATCAGCTGCGATCATTCCGATTATTATAATTCGGAGGAATTGAACCAACAGGTTCTTCTTCCCACTTTTTCCGATGATGACTCCGAACCACTCTACATCGGGTTTTTCCACACCGGGGCTTATCAGGATTCTATTAGCGGTTATGGTGGTATTAAACACTGTCTCATTCCGTCTCCCAAGCATATTGTGGTAGATAAGGATGAAGACGGGAATTTATTCGATTACGTATATCGCGATGAACAAACAGTAGATAACATGCTTAATATTCTGGGTTACAATGACTAATAATAATCCGATTTTTGCCGGTATAGAAGGAGATCATAATTCTTTTGAGAATGCCAGCGTACTTTTACAATCCATTCCTTATGACGGAACCAGCACATGGGGCAAAGGAGCCGACCGAGGCTTTAATGCTTTTCTGGATGCCGCCGAAAACATGGAAATATATGATTTAGAAACCGACAGTGAAGTATATAAGAAAGGCGTTCATGTTATCGATCCCATTTTGGAGGATTCTTCACCCGAAGCAATGTTCAAGGCTGTTTATGATAGCACAAAAGAACTTCTTACGAAGGATAAATTTCTCACCTTTTTTGGCGGAGAACATTCAGTCAGCATTGGTATCATAAAGGCTTTTTATGAGGCTCACCCCGATATCACCATTTTACAGCTGGATGCCCATACTGATCTTCGTCCTGAGTACCACGGTTCGCCATATAACCATGCCTGTGCGGTTTATGATGCTTCCCAAAATACCAACCTGATACAGGTAGGCATCCGGAGCATGGATTCTGAAGAACTGAAACACCTGGATCGCAACAAATGCTATTTTGCAGAAGATATGTACGGCCAAACTGACTGGATGGAGGGCTCTGTTTCTAAAATGACAGATCATGTGTACATCACCTTAGACCTTGATGTATTTGATCCTTCCATCATGCCTGCAACGGGTACCCCGGAACCGGGCGGGCTGGATTGGAACACAATGATCCGCTACCTCAAAAAAGTGTTTCAGCAAAAGAATGTATTGGGCTTCGATATTGTGGAACTTGCCCCTATTGAGGGATTATCTGCTCCACAGTTTTTGGCTGCCAAACTTTACTATAAAATGCTAAGCTATAAATTTTCGACTCATGAGTAAAAAAGGTCCCGTTTCCGATTTCTTAACCCACCACTTTCGTCATTTCAATGCAGCTTCGGTTGTTGACGCCGCCAAAGCTTATGAAGAACAACTTAATTCGGGTTCAAAAATGATGATTACTCTTGCCGGTGCCATGAGTTCGGGAGAACTCGGACTTTCCCTGGCTGAAATGATACGGCAAGATAAAGTCCACATTATCACCTGCACCGGGGCCAACCTGGAAGAAGACGTATTCAACCTTGTGGCTCATGATCATTACAAACGTATTCCCAATTACCGGGATTTGAGTCCCCAGGATGAGCAAGATCTTCTCGATCAGCATTTCAACCGGGTTACCGATACCTGTATCCCTGAAGAAGAAGCTATGCGCCGTATTGAAGAGCATTTAGTGAAACGCTGGGTAAAAGCTACAGAAGAAGGAAACCGACACTTTCCCCATGAGTATTTTTATGATCTGCTCTTAAGCGGAGACCTGAAAGGTTCCTATCAGATTGATCCTAAGGATTCGTGGCTTATGGCTGCTGCAGAGAAGAATATCCCTGTGATTGTTCCAGGTTGGGAAGATTCTACCTGCGGTAATTTCTTTGCCTCTCACTGTATTGAGGGTCGCACAAAGCCAAACGCGATGAAGTCAGGCATAGAATACATGATGTATTTGTCTGATTGGTACCTGAACAACTCAGACAACGGGGTAGGATTTTTTCAAATCGGAGGCGGTATTGCCGGAGATTTTCCTATTTGTGTGGTACCAATGATTGAGCAGGATTTAGGGAAATCAGATGTACCGCTTTGGTCCTACTTTTGCCAGATCAGCGACTCCACCACAAGTTACGGTTCATACTCAGGGGCTGTTCCCAACGAAAAGATAACCTGGGGCAAACTTGGAATAGACACGCCAAAGTTCATAATAGAATCGGATGCGACTATTGTAGCTCCGCTTATTTTTGCTTACTTACTTGGCTGGTAAAAGTTTATAACGAATCGGACAATTTGCGTGGCCATTACTAATAAAGAAATATCCACTAAGAAAGCTCTTCAAATTTATAAACATTTGTTGCTTCCGCGACAAATTGAAGAGCGTATGCTTAAACTACTTCGTCAAAACAAAATCAGTAAATGGTTTTCCGGAATTGGTCAGGAGGCCGTGGGAGTAGGTGTCACCCTCTCATCCAAACCTGAAGATTATATTCTTCCCATGCATCGGAATTTAGGGGTATTCACAACCCGTGGAGTACCCCTCTACCCTCTTTTCTGTCAACTGTTTGGCAAGGCTGATGGGTTTACCGGCGGACGTGATCGTTCTTTCCATTTTGGTATTCCTGAACATAATATTATTGGGATGATTTCCCACCTCGCCGCCATGATGCCGGTGGCTGACGGACTCGCTTTAGCCAAAAAGTTAAAGGGAGAAGATGCTGTTGCTTTCTCCTTCTGTGGAGACGGTGCAACCAGCGAGGGTGACTTTCATGAAGCCTTGAATTTAGCTGCCGTCTGGGAACTACCGGTTGTTTTCATTATTGAGAATAACGGTTACGGTCTCTCTACACCAACTTCTGAGCAATACGCGTGCGAAAAATTATCGGATCGAGCCAAAGGCTATGGAATGCACGGTTTTCATATTGATGGAAATAATGTGTTTGAAGTAATGGAAACGGTGCAAAAAGCACGAACACTCGCTCTAAAAGGTGAACCCGTTATGATTGAAGCCCAAACCTTCCGGATGCGTGGACACGAGGAAGCCTCAGGAACACATTACGTTCCCGATATTCTATTTGAAAACTGGGCAGATAAAGACCCCATCCTGAGGGTAGAAAACTTTCTTAAAGAAGAAGGCATTGCTGACAAAAATGACTTCGACAAGATCACCAAAGAGATCGATCAATCGTTTAAAAAAGACCTGGAAAAAGCTTTAAAGGCAGCTGATCCGGTTTTTGATGAGCAAAAGGAGTTGTCGTCAGTTTATTCTCATGAAGAACCCCTTGTTCCCAAAAGTTCTAATGGTATCACCTATGAGAAACGCTTTGTAGATGTTATTCAGTCCTCCTTATGGCAAGCCTTTAAGGAAGACAACTCGTTTCTGATTATGGGTCAGGATATTGCTGAATACGGCGGGGTCTTTAAAATTACGGAAGGTTTCTTTAAAGAATTTGGACAAGAACGTATTCGTAACACACCTATTATAGAATCAGGGGCATTAGGTGCCGCAATGGGGCTTGCTTTGGAAGGTTTCAAGCCGGTGGTGGAAATGCAGTTTGCTGATTTTATTTCCTGTGGATTTAATCAAATTGTGAACAACATTGCCAAGACACATTACCGATGGTCCCCCCCGCTTAACATAACCATTCGTGCTCCTCATGGTGGTGGGGTTGGTGCCGGCCCTTACCATTCCCAATCAGTGGAAGGATGGTTCATGCAAATTCCCGGATTAAAAGTGGTTGTACCCGGAACGGTAGAAGATGCTCAGAACTTGCTGTACAGCTCTCTGTATGATCCTAATCCTGTCTTGTTTTTTGAGCATAAGAAACTCTACCGCAGTCTGAAGGCCGATGTGTCTGACAAAGCTCAATACCAACCCCTTGGTAAAGCTAAAGTTCGCCGTGAAGGGACTGACATCTCTGTTATTACATACGGTATGGGCGTTCAATGGGCACTTTCTCTGGCCGAATCATATGACAAGAAAGGGATTTCCCTCGAAATTGTTGATTTACGAACCCTGCTTCCTTTGGATAAAGAAACCATCAGGGAAACTGTCTGCAATACAGGGAAAGTTTTGCTTTTGCAAGAACCTTCCCTGACTATGGGACCGGTAAGTGAAATCTCGGCTATCATTTCTGAAGAATGTTTTGAATGGCTGGATGCCCCCGTGATGCGTTGTGCCTCTCTGGATATGCCTATCCCTCACGACAAAAAACTCGAAGATGGATTTATGGCAAATGCGAAGCTGGAAGAAATGCTTAATAAGCTTGTTGAATACTAACCTGTAGTCCAACATTATGGAGAATACTAAGAGCATTGACAGACTCAATTATAGCTGGAATATTTTCCTACACCAACAAGAGCTCATAAAATTAGCCGATAATAAAATCCGGTATTTATTCCTGGTAAGCAGTGTGGCAGCTACTTTTATACTAACTGAGTCCAGAACCCTCGAAACGATCAACATTTCCGAGATTTTGTTTATGGGGTCTTTTCTGCTTTTCCTGGCTTTTGCCTCGTTGACCATCAAACCCAGAAAAACTGCTTCCGGCGGAGCTGATGCCTCAAAGCTGATATATCATAAAGATATTATCTCAAGACCAAACCGGGGAGCTTATGCAGGTGATTTTCTTGAGGCTTCGGATGAAGAATTGCAAAGCGACCTGCTTCATCAGATTTATGAGATTTCTTCTATTGCCAACAAGAAATACCGATACTATAATTATTCATTCTACACCCTTTGTGTGCAGATTGTTCTCTTCTTCGTGGTTCTTATTTAGTTGGAGCCTCCGCTTCTATAAAAACTCTCTTCACCCGAGGATACATTTTCTTAATTGCAGCAGAAAGTTCTGCCGTTCCCGCTTCAACCTGATCCGAATTTAGCTCAGATACAAAATCAGCGTTAATGGTTACCAGGATGTACTGTGGACCCATATGCAGTGTCAACACCTCATTGAGCCTATGGATGAAGTCCATATCATTTCCCAGCTTCTGTATTCCCTCAGTAATTTCAAGATCGGCACTCTCTCCAATCAACAGGCCTTTGGTTTCATGGGCCAGCCAGATTGCAGTTCCCCCTAATATCACTCCGATAACAATAGATGCAATCCCATCAAAAATGAGAATACCGGTTAGCTGAGAAAGAAATACCCCTACAAAAGCCACTATTAATCCCAGCATAGCAGCGGAGTCTTCAAACAAAACCACAAAAGTAGTCGGATCTTTTTCTTTGCGCACGGCCTCATAATAACTCCGGTCCCCTTTGGTCTTATTAAACTCCTTCCAGGCAAAATACCATGCAAAGGCTTCAAAAATCATGGCCAGACCCAATACAATGTAGTTCACCATGGGATTGGAGATTTCATGAGGATCGGACAGGCTGTGAATCCCTTCATAAATGGAAATACCGGAACCCACCGCAAAAATCATGATTGCCACCACAAAACTCCAGAAATAGACTTCTTTACCGTGACCAAAAGGAAAATCGGCGTCGGCCGGCTTTTCAGCTTTCTTCAATCCCATGAGCAGCAGAATCTGATTTCCGGTATCCACCACCGAATGAATACCCTCCGACATCATAGCCGAGCTGCCGGTAATTACAACAGCAATAAATTTAGTAACTGAAATGAGTCCGTTACCAATTAAAGCGGCATATATTACTTTCTTTGATCCTGAGGCCAAGAGGTTTTTGTTTTATGGATGTTCAAATCAAAGAAAAGCGATTCTAAACAGACATGCACCCATAAATCTGAGAAACTTACTCTTTAACCAAAACAGGATAGGTATAGGGATTTCCTAAATACGACTGTTTGGATAACATATATCCTGGATTCACAAAAACGTTAAATCGAACACTATCTCGCTGAGGAGCTGGAAATGTAATTATATACTTCACCCCATCTTTAAAATCTTCTTTACGCGAGGTTATTTTTATGTTTGATGGTTGGGTGAAGTGTTCAAAAAAAGAGGTGATGGTACGAACCTTTATATCAGAAATCCCTTTCCGGGAAAATGGAGTAAGATAGAAGTGATCAGCTCTGGCAGTATCAGAGTTGGCAAGGTCCCAGCGAATAATCAAGTCTTCGGGCTGAAGCCATACTTTCGGAGGAGTTTCGTATTGAGTAACGATTGTTATCCATTCATTTTTAGAATGCCCCTTATTCATATCTAACGTAGCTATCCATTTGTCTTCTTCTTCACGAATCGAAAACCGTACACCTTCCGACTTCTTCTCATATCCAGAGGTTATGGAAGGTGAACTCCTGTCAGTCTTGAGCAGCTCATCCAGATCAGCCCGGGTTTTGGAAATAAAGGGTTCGATCTCAGCTACAAAGTGTTGAACGTAGTTATTACCAGAGAATATTGGGGCTTTAAGTTGCTTAATATGATATTCCAGAGTTTCTATTTGAAGCGGCGCACGAAACGCGAAAGCGTTTCACGATAAATGCGAAAACCTAGATGTTCAAAGCTGCACCAGTGGTTAAATATCCGGTTGCATAACTGAACCAAGAAACCAACATAACA
>NZ_JBEDYP020000006.1:0-79527 GCF_040117685.2 Gracilimonas sp. BCB1
ATGTAACTTACTTGGTTCGGTATGCGGCCGTTATTTAACCACTCGTGCAGCTTTGAACATCTAGGTTTTCGCATTTATCGTGAACACTCTCGCGTTTTTCGTGCGCCGCTTCATACGCTGATCAAATATGCGGTGTATAGGGTGGATACGGGTTCTTCACCAAATAGCATGGAGGAGATGGAAAGTCCATATAACCTGATTGCGGTAACCGGTGAGACGTCATATACCGATGTTACTCCTCCTCCGAAGAAAGTCATTGGTATTTTGTTACTGCTGTTAGCAGAAACAACGTAGAAAGTGAGCCAACCGAAGCTGCCGAAGGCGGAATAGTGGTTTCGAACGAGGAAGTGGAGGAGACCCCGGAGCAAATTTCCCTGTCTCAAAACTATCCGAACCCGTTTAACCCGACAACCAGAATTTCTTTCGATTTGCCGAACAGCGGTTTTACTTCGCTAAAAGTATATGATATGCTGGGCAGGCAGGTGACCGAGTTGGTCAGCCGAAATATGACGGCCGGAGAGCATACAATAAACTTTGATGCCTCGGAATTGTCATCGGGCATCTACATTTATCAGCTCAATATGGGTGATGTTTCCCTGACAAGAAAAATGACGCTGATTAAATAATGACTACACGCAGATCTTTCTTAAAAAACGTAGGACTTGGTGCCCTGGGAATGGGCACTTTGTTCAACGGAACACATTCTGATGAAGAAAGCTTTCGAATTGTACACCTGACCGACCAGCATGTTACTTCAAGAAGACAAGGACATGAGGGATATAAAAAATGTATCGAATCCATTAATGCGCTTGATCCATCGCCTGATTTGGTTTTAATGGGCGGGGATATGGTGTTCGACGGTTTGTACACGGAACTTGAGACTTATGAGGAGTCCATTAGGCTGTATCGAAGTATTACTAAACAGCTGAATGTGCCTTACTATCACTGTCTGGGAAATCACGATGTTCTTGGGCTTTCATCCCGGCGGAAAGTGCCGAAAGATCATCCCGGCATCGGCCGAAAAATGATTATGGAAGAGCTGGGGATGGAGAAAGATTACTATAGCTTCAATCACAAAGGGTGGCACTTTGTGGTGTTAAATTCCATTTTTGAGTTTGAAGGGGAAAACGGGCCGGCCTATAAACCCATGATCGGGGAAGAACAACTGGACTGGCTCCGCCACGACCTTGGCGACCACAAAGACATGCCCGCTATTCTGGTTTCGCATATGCCTGCTTTTTCTCATAAAGGGCAAATCAACAGCGATTTTGAGATGATGGCCATGAGTCCTTTTATCCTGCAGGATAATATTGATCTGCGCCATGTTTTAGAGCGGCATAATGTAAAAGCATTTCTGCAGGGACATACGCATATCAACGAGGATTTTAGATTTAATGATGTATGGTATACGACATCTCAGTCTGCTTCTGCAGCCTGGTGGGGAGGGAATTGGTTAGGATTTAAACCCGGATATACCGTTTTCGAACTTGGTAAAAAGGATATACTGAAATGGTATCCTGTGGAGTACGATTGGGAACACCAGCTGGAACCTGATGATACTGTGGAAAGAGAAAGAATACAGACCAGGCAACAACTGGAGCAAAGGCAGGACAGCCTTTATCGTGCTGAGATTGAGAAGTAATATAAACGTGAGGCGAGGGCTAAACTGATATTGACAATGAAAGGTCATTTCGCGGCGTGTGCCCGAAATCTACTTGTTGATGAGGTAAAGGAGACTCGATTTTAAGGTGACAACTAGATTCCCGCCTCGGCGGGAATGACTAAGCCTTCGTGTTTTACTTATTTGGAAGTTATTCTAATTCCGTACACAGGTTAACGGTTAATAATGTGACCTGATTTTTTATTCTCTATCACACAGCTAAACCTAACAATAATGTTATGAAGAAAACGATACTATCTCTGATTCTCCTCCTTTGTTCCTTCACCGGATTTGCTCAGATTAAATATGATACCCTGAGTGTTCAGAAAATCGGGGATGGCATGTATCACTATTCTATTGAAGCCCCATCGGTTCCATGGACTTTTGATGTGGTTGAAGTAGACCTGACCCGTCCGGAAACGAAACTTGAGACAGTTAAAGCTCAGGATACGTTTGGAGGATATGAACGAACCAGTTCCATGACGGAACGGAAATCCTATGAAGGCCATCAGGTTATTGCTGCGGTAAATGGTGATTTTTATGGAGGAGGGAACCCAACCAATGCACAGGTGATTAAGGGGGAGATTATAAAAAGGCCCATTAGCAGAGATGTATTTGGATATACCAAAGAGAAGAAGGTGTTTATCAACCCTACAACTTACACCGGTACACTATCCCATGGTGGGAGTGAGTATGATATCACGGGCGTAAATCAGAGCAGAACTGCGGATGCACTTGTCTATTATAATCACTATTTCGGAGCTTCGACGGGAACCAATGAGTTTGGAACCGAGCTTATTCTAACCGCTCTGGATGAATGGGTGGTTAATGGGGAAGTAAAAGCGGTGGTAAAGGAAAAGTCAAATGCCGGTGATGTGCTCCTTACAGATTCTACATTTGTGCTATCGGGTCATGGAGCTTCCAAGACTATACTGGATAGCTTTGAAGCCGGAGATACTGTAGTTGTACATCACCAACTGATGCCCGGTTTTGAGGATATCAAAGAAGTTGTTGGAGGGCGGGGTAAATTTCTGAATGATGGGAATAATGAGGGCGACTGGCCGGAGCGACATCCCCGTACAGCCGTAGGTTTTAATGCTAATTCAACGAAATTGTATTTACTGACGGTTGATGGTCGGCAAAGTACCAGTGCCGGTATGACCCTGACCGAAATGGGGGAGTTCATGAAAAGATTTGGGGTTCAAAATGCTTTAAATCTTGATGGAGGTGGTTCTACCACCATGGTTGTTCATAATGAAGTAGTAAATGATCCCTCAGACGGAAGCGGAGAACGCGCGGTAGCAAATGCACTGATGGTGGTTTCATCAAAGCAGAAAACGGGAGTACTGGAGCATTTAAAGCTCGACCCCACATTTAAAAAATTATACAGGGGCAATACCTTCACATTTACAGCCCGCGGAAGCGATCAGAATTATTATCCTGTTGAACTTGATCCCCAGAAACTGAGCTATACTTTAAGTGAGAACTTTAACGCCACTATCGACAGTGAGGGTAACTTTACAGCCGGTGATGCTCCGGATACCGGTTATGTGTATGTCGATTATGAGGGAATGAAAGACACGGCGATGGTTATTGTGAAAGGAATTACCGAGTTCGCCCTTTTCCCAAAATATGCGGTTACTGACAGTTTGTATGAGTTCAGTTTTTTTAATGAGTCCTTCGATTTTGACGGACAAAAACGGGGGGTAAGTAATTCCAACATCAGCTGGCAAGTGGGTAGTGAAGAAGTAGGAGAGGTTATTGACGGAACGTTTATCGGTAAAACAGAAGGAACCACCTCGGTAATCGGAACCTATGATGGCATTTCTGATACGACGGAGGTTGAGGTTCAAATTGGAGGAGGAATTCAAACCATCAGCGGGTTTGAGGATATTGAAGACTGGTCGCTTTGCGGAGAAAATATAGACCTGCAAACTTCCACGCTTACTCTGGTTGACAGTACATTTACTGAGGGGGCGCATGCTATTCGTTTGGGGTATGAATTTGTATATGACAATGATCCGAATATATGGGCTTACCTTGAAACGGATATCCCGGTTTTTGGTGTACCTGATTCCATCAATCTTGATGCCAGGACTGATGGCAAAAAGCATTTGATTGAACTGGAACTGGCAGATAACAACGGTGAATTATTTACCGTGCGGGTTAAGAAATGGGCAGAGAACACCGAATTTGACATCTACCCGGCACTCACGAGTGATATTACCCCGGTTGATCCATTCAGCAGTTTCTATTATCCAATCATCATTAAAAAGATAGGCATCAAGCTGGCATCTGATCAGCAAAGTGGCGAAAGATACACCGGGGCCATTTTCCTGGATAATCTCGAAGTAGTATATCCTAACCGAACGGTGGTGTCTAATGAAGGAACCGGGGATTCTGAAGTTCCGAATGAGATATCGCTGAACCAGAATTACCCCAACCCATTTAATCCTACCACCAAGATTTCATTTCGCATTCCGAATGCAGGTAAAGTGAGTCTGGACGTCTATGATGTACTTGGGAGAAAGGTTACCTCTCTGGTAGACAAAAAGATGAGTGCAGGAAACCACACCGTGAGTTTTGATGCCGGACAACTTTCCTCCGGATTATATCTCTACCGGCTTTCTACCAATGAGACAAGTATTTCCCGCAAAATGATGCTGATTAAGTAATATGATTTCGAGATAAGAAGAAGTAAAACTATTACGTCATTGCTGAAGAAGTTGACCGAACTAGTTATTGAGCATAAAGGTGTCCGTCAGGCCTTCCGACCTCATCAGTCTTCTCCTTCCATAAGGAGAAGGACGCGTTGATATCGGTTCTTCCCTTAACTTGCTATGGTTTTTGCTACCTAAGGTCGCTTATTACTTTGCTAATGAGTTTAAACTAAACCTTGATGATGATGCTTTTCTTTTTCATCCAGGCAGCAAGCAGGTAAAAGAGGACAATCCACATGACTGCATAAAGCAGGGATGCATTTATCGGGGAAGCTATAGAACTGAGTACCACTTCGTAGATCCAGCCTTTTAAAGTATAGCTTTCGCCACCATAGGCGAACCGGATCATATTAAATGTCCGGGCAATAACACCACTGAGGAAGAAAACGGTAATAGCATTGATCCCATAAGCAACCCCCCAATCGGTAAATCGTTGCTTCCCTTTCACATCAATAAACCAGTAGCAAAGCCCGAAAATACACATGGCCTGTCCGCCGGTAAATAAAGTATAAGAACTGGTCCATATGTTCTTGTTAATTGGGAAAATCCAGCTCCAGGTGTATCCAAGAATAATGAGAATAAAGCCCCAAACGAAGAACTGTAAGGTTCGGGAAGATTCGGATTCCTTATCGCTCATCAGCATTCTTCCGGTCCAGATACCTATTAGTGTAGTTCCGATAGCGGGAAGGGTGCTCAGCAGCCCTTCAGGATCCCAGTTAGCCTTCCACATATGGCCGGAAAGCAATAGCTGGTCGATGTATGCAGCAAGATTTCCTTCTGCCGTATCAATGGCACCTGCTCCGTAACCGGGAACCGGTATGGCCATCATCAAAATCCAGTAGCCGATTAAAAGTCCGCCCAGCGTAAGCATTTGCGTTCTGGGTTTAGTGTATAGAAAAAGGAAAGCTCCTGCAGCATAACAAATGGCAATTCGCTGCAGAACCCCGGGGATTCGAATATCAATCAGGTTTTGGTGAAGTCCGAAGTCGGGGCTGAATGTGAGGTACGGGAAAGCAGAAAGGGCAAGTCCGAGCCCGAAAATCTTGGCAGCGCGGATGAGTGTCTTTCTCAGTAAGTCAGAATCATCAGCACCTTTGGCCCGGGCTTTGGTGAAAGCCAGCACAATGGAAACGCCGACAATAAATAAGAAAAAGGGAAAAATAAGGTCAGTGGGAGTCCAGCCATGCCAGGCGGCATGTTTTAAAGGTCCATAGATGTGAGACCATGATCCGGGATTGTTTACCAAAATCATGGCGGCTACGGTAGCCCCTCTGAAAAAGTCGAGAGAGACAAGCCGTTTACCTGAAGAAATTCCGCTTAGAGTAGTCATAGAGAGTATTTTGTGAACGCCAATAGTATAAAAAAAGTAACCAAAGTGGTAATGCAATAATGTGTTAAGTATCTTCGCTCCAATCAATAAAAATAGATGAATGAACATACTGATAGCAGATAGCGGCTCCACCAAAACGGAATGGATTTTAGTAGATGAGGAAGGGCATAAAGAGTATTTCCACACCGATGGGTTGAATCCCTATTTTATGTCGCTTGAGCAACTTATCACCGCTATTGATGAAGGGCTGGCTCAGGTTCTTGAGAATAAGCCCATCGACAAAATCTATTTTTACGGAGCCGGCTGCGGGACTGAGAAGAGCAAGGAAGTTGTCAGGAAAGGAATCGCTGCTTGTTTCAGTAAAGCTGAAATTAAGGTGGATACGGATCTTTTGGCGGCTGCCAAGGCTTGTTTTTGGGATAAGCCGGGTGTGGCTTGCATACTGGGAACGGGATCTAATTCCTGCATTTATGATGGGAAGAAGATCGTTGACAATATCCCTTCTTTAGGATTCACTCTGGGCGATGAAGGCTCCGGCGGTTATTTTGGAAAGCGGATTTTGAGAAGTTACTACTACAACATCATGCCCGAAGACCTGAGAAGTGAACTTGAACAACGCCACGATATGAGGCTGGACAATATCCTGGAAATGGTGTATAAAAAGCCGAATGGAAACCGGTTTGTGGCATCCTTCTCACATCTGTTGGGTAATTTTGCCGATCATGATTTCATCAAGAATATTGTACGGAGCGGTTTTGAGGATTTTGCGGATAAGCAGCTGGCTTATTTCGGGGATTTAGCGGGAAGAGACATTGGCTTTGTAGGATCCATTGCTGCTATCCACCGGGAAACCCTTGAAAGGGTGTTATCTGAGAGGGGACTAAAACTAAGCATCATCGTCCGAAAACCGATTGAACAACTGGTGGAAAACCACTTGGCAGAATCCAATTCCTGAGAAGTATAAAGAACCTCCAGGCCTCTGCATGACCTTGGAGCGTTCGCTGGTTGGCGTAGCTTATTGTTTCTTCTCCCCAATCATACCTTCCTGCAACGCTTCCAGGACCTTTGGACGCTGAAAGGTTGCTCCGGCTGTGAAGGCTTTGCCTTTCTAAACTTTGTTTTTTTGAGTGGCATAAGACAGATGATCGAGGAGAAGTCATCGGCAATAGCTCCGCCCTTCAGGGCGGGGCAGAAAGATAGGAATAACAAGCTTTGCCCCGGTGCATGTCAAATGAAAGAGGTGTTCAAAGCTTTGGCTACAAGCCTTACACGCAAATAGCCCAACCCTGCGATGTACATATTTGCTTTTTTTGGATTTGAGACTTGGGTTGTTCTGTTTGATTTAATTATCACCGCCCTGAAGGACGGTGCTATTAATTCTAAAAAAGAAGCTTCAAGTGTCCCCTGGTTGATAAAGGTTATTGTTTGTTTTGCCTCCAACCATGCCTTCCCTCAACGCTTCCAGGACCTTCGGACGCTGAAAGGTTGCTCCGGCTGAGACAGGTTTTAGCTTTAAACTTAGAGCCTTTCCTTCATCTTCAAAATCCGTAAAACAGATTCATCAATTCTCTGTTCAGATATTTTTCCTTCTTCAACAAGTTGCTCCACGGCAGAAATACAATCTTCAGGTTGCACCTGTTCTTTAAGCAGGTTGTTGCCAAAACAAAAAATATCCAGTCCGGCTTTTAATCCTTTTTCCAGTGATTCTTTCAAGGAATAATGATCGGATATGGCCCTCATCTGCATATCATCAGAAATAATGACCCCGCTAAAGTTGAGCTTTTTTCTCAAAAGATCATTCAAAACATAACTTGAAAGAGTTGCCGGCATTTCTTCATCAAGCTTAGAGTTGAAGATATGCGCCGTCATTATCATAGAGCAAAGTCCTTCATCAATCAGCGTTTTGTAAGGCTCCAGTTCACGATCATCCCATGTATCTGTCACATCCACAAAACCGGCATGGGTATCGCCTTCAGCACTTCCATGGCCTGGAAAATGCTTGCAACAGCTTTGAATCTTTTCCTGCTGATGGCCCCGGATATAGGCCTTTGCATGCCGTGTTACTTTCTCCGGTGAGCTTCCAAAAGAACGTTCCCGTTTGGCTATGATAGAGCTGTCGGGGTTGGAGCTTAAATCCAACACCGGGGCAAAGTTCAGGTTGATACCGGCACCGGAAAGTATGCCGGCTATATGCCGGGAATGCGATTCAGTAAAATCAGTTTCATCTTTCTCCCCCAGCTTCTGATGAGAAATCGTTTCCGGAAATCCGTACTCCGGTTTAAGCCGGTTTATAAGTCCGCCCTCCTGATCAATGCCAATCAAAAGGGGCGTTTCAGAAGCTTCCTGCAAAGCTTTGGTCAACTTGCTAACCTGCTCCGGTGACTTGATATTATGAACCGGTTGGTCGTGAACCATATCTTTGTCAAACAGAATAACTCCGCCCGGCTTATGTTCATTAATCATGTGAAGCACCTCTGAGTGTTCAGAGATATCATTTCCCCGAAATCCCATTAAAAAAAGCTGTCCAATTTTTTCTTTCAGACTTAGTTTGCTTACGGTGCTTAGGTTGTTGGAGGGCATATATTTGAAGGGGTTTCTATTTTTTACAAGTAGTAATCATTCGTTCCTGAAGTTCAGGTTGAGAATGTATAACTTCAACAGCTTAAAATGAAAAAAGATCTCTTTTTATTATGATGAAAAAAGTGCTGCTCCTTTTGCTGGTGAGTGTTTTGGCTACTGCAGCCGGTTTCACTCAGCATACAAACAAAGTTAAAACGGGAATTGAAGTATTAGTTAAGAACAACTTCGATTTATTGAAAGGAAAAAGGGTAGGGGTTATCACCAATGCCACCGGAGTCAATTCCGAGCTGGTATCTACGGTCGACCTGATTTACAATGCCCCGGATGTTGAGCTGACGGCTTTGTACGGCCCCGAGCATGGGGTGAGAGGGGAGTTCGCTGCCGGTGATAAGGTAGATACCTATGTGGACGAGGCAACCGGCGTAACCGTCTTTTCATTATACGGCGCTACCCGCAAACCAACTCCTGAAATGCTGGAAAATGTGGACGTGCTGGTTTACGACATTCAGGATATCGGCGTTCGTTCTTATACGTATATCAGCACCATGGGGCTGGCTATGGAAGCTGCAGCCGAGCACGATATTGAATTTGTGGTGCTGGACCGCCCCAATCCATTGGGGGGCGAAAAAGTAGAAGGAAACATTGTAGAGGAAGGATACTTTTCATTTGTGAGTCAGTTTCCGGTTCCATACATCTACGGACTTACCCCGGCCGAAGTAGCTAAAATGATCAACAACGAAGGTTGGCTGGCTGATGGAAAGCAATGCGACCTGACCGTGGTGGAAATGGAAGGCTGGAACCGGTCTATGACTTTTGATGAAACCGGATTGCCATGGGTGCCAACCTCACCACACATCCCCCATGAATACTCAGCTTACTTTTATGTGGCTACCGGTATAATGGGTGAGTTGGGCGTGTTTTCGGAAGGAGTTGGATATACGCTTCCATTCCAGGTATTTGCCGCCGAGTGGATTGATGAAGGGGAACTTGCTGACCGTATGAATGCTCTGGATATTCCGGGAGTGGTGTTCCGGCCGATTGTCTTCAAGCCTTTTTACGGAAGGGATCAGGGGAAAACCTTACATGGGATTCAAATTCATTTCAGCGACTACACACAGGCACATTTGATGAAGCTGCAGTTCTGGTTTATGCAGGTTCACAAGGAAATGTACCCGGATAAGGACGTCTTTGAAATGGGTAAAAACCGGTGGAGTATGTTTGAGAAAGTGACCGGAACCGATCAAATCCGGAAGCGGTTCAGCCAGAATTATAAGGTTTCAGATATCTCGGATTACCTCTCCAAAGATGTTGCCTCCTTCACAGAAAAATCAAAAAAATATTATCTATACAAGTAATTCATGAAGTATTTAAGTCTATTAGCTGCATTTCTGGTTGTACAATGTATTCCTCAAAGCCTGTCTGCCCAGGTCGATTCTGTCCGGGTAGATTCGGTTCAAGCCGATATCACTGAAGCCATCAGCGACTCTCTTTATCTGAACATTGTAATTCCGGAAACCGATACGGTTACCTACAGCTATTCCAGATATCGCGTTGCGGCTAACACCAACCCCGCTGCAAATGCTTTTATTAATGGCAGGCCGGTTAAAGTGTACAAAACCGGTGCATTTATCGATATGATTGAGCACCGTACTGATACCACAGAAATAGAGTTCAGGGTTGAACTTAATGGTGAGGAATTAACTAAAATCATGTACCTGGTGCGCCCGGAAGCTCCGGAACCTATTGATACCAAAGGGAATGTAATTTCCGACCGGATGATGAAACCATCCAGCGAGCTTTGGCTGTTAACCGGTGAAACCCTGGACGTGCAGTTTTTAGGGACGCCCGGAAAAGAAGTGGTTTTCAATATTGACTACTTCAAAGACGACATCCCGATGAAGGAGGTACCCGAAGAAATAGCCGGTATCGAAGGCCTTTACAAAGGAAGCTACACCGTAAAACCCGGTGATAAGGTAAGAGACAAGCACATCACCTTTAAGATGAAAAAAGGATTGTTCGGTTACGAAAAGAAAAAAAGTGAATACACCGTCAGTTTTAACGGCTTCCCAAGAGTTGCGGAAGTGTTGGATGAAAATGCCTACCTGAACATTGGCATGGGTACCGACCGCCTCGGTGGGGCCCGCTATGGCTTGCTTGAACCGGGAGTGAAACTCAATATCACAGGCCGTAAAGCAGATAATTATCGGGTTCATCTGTCAAAAAGCCTGAGTGCCTGGATACCGGTTCGATTTGTTGAACTCAAAAGCGAGTATGCATCTCCATCAAAATCTCTGACCGGGAATATCAGGGTGTCGGGACGAGATAAATCAGACATGATTACGTTGACGCTTTCGGAAAAGCTACCATATATTACCTATCAGGAGCTTGATCCTAATGTAATTATCGTGGATGTATTCGGAGCCACATCCAACACCAACTGGAAGATTAAGCACCGGAGCTCTCAGGGCATCAGAAATGTAACCTGGAATCAGATTGAAGATGATCGATTCCGACTGGAGATTGAGCTTAATCATAGCCAAAACTGGGGATATACCGTGGGCTACGGCTGGGGGTCTCAGCTGAATGTGGAAGTAAAAAGGCCTCCGGTTGTAACCAACTTCAATAGCCCGTTGGATGGCAGAACTATTTCTGTTGATGCAGGTCATGGCGGAGATAACAGGGGTTCTTTAGGTGCGGCCGGAAACCTCGAGAAAGACGTAACACTTCAACTATCCTATTTGGTGAAAGAGCTTTTGGAGGAAAGAGGAGCTAAGGTTGTGCTGCCCCGAACCGATGATAGCTACGTATACATGAGTGAGAGAAAGGAAATCACTCTTGAAGAAGATGCCGACCTGCTGGTAAGTATTCACACCAATTCCATCGGGTATGGCAGTGATCCGCTTGATATCAGAGGCACTGGCTCTTTTTATAAACATATTGCATTTAAACCGCTCGCTGCTATTATGTATGATAAAATGATGGAGCTTGGCTTTAAAGATTACGGACTGACCGGTAGTTTTAATTTCTCCCTGAACGCCCCCATCGAGTTTCCGAATGTGTTGGTTGAAACGGCTTTTATTTCCAACCCGGAAGAAGAAATATTACTGACCGATCCGGACTTTCAGCAAAAGATAGCTGAACAAATAGTGAAGGGGCTGGAAGAGTTTTACCTGCAGCACGGATACCTTGAAACAGTATCGGATATGCCTGAAAAGTAGAACAGGTTATTTATAGTAGCTCTTTAGAAGATATTTAAAGCCGATCATGAAAATAGACTGCTTAACACGCTGATCGGATGACTCACTGGAAATCTGAGAATTCAGGTGTTTGAATTTGCCTTGTATGATGTATCGGTTAAAGAAGGCAATACCAATACCGCCGGTTACATGCCCGGTTAGTCGTGTGTTTTCGAAATCCTGGTATCCACGGTCATTGACTGAGTAGTCTATTGAAATACCTTTTTGGGTTTCAAAGTCTTTGCCAAGGCCTAGCTCTCCAAATAGTTTGAAAGCATTATTGATTGGCCAGTATCCTCTGACTCCAAGGGTGCTTTGAATTACCTGATACTCAAGGTCTATCTGTAATGGTGTTCCAAATATTACTCTCTCATCTTTATCGCTAATGTTTAGATAGCCGGCCGAAAAAAAGAAACCAATGCGATTCTTTAAAGATGGAATTAAATATTCGACTTCAGCTTCTAGGTATGGAGCAGTTCCTGTGAACCTGGCGATCTCAGTACCAAAAATATTATTGGTACTTTCCACAAAATACTTCGAGGACCCTAAACCAAGCCCAATATTCAAGTACCTGGAAGACAGGGTTGGAATTCCGGTATACCTCTTAAATTCTGAATTAATACATTCATTATAATCTGAAAAAGCCTTTATTAGCTGTGCTTTATTATATCTGAGAGAAGAAAAGTCAGGGTGGTCATCACAGTGCAGACTATTAGCAAGTTGATTCCGGAAAGTATTGTCTCGTACTAACCTGCCATCGCTTCTGATATACAGAGCGTAGATAAGCTGTACTGGTTTTTGCCCGGTTAAAGAGAAATAGAAGGTATATCTGTCATCAGATTGTGTACTATACAAAGTTGCGTCGCCTGCAACCTCAACCCGAAGTAACAAACTTTGTTCTATGAAGGAAGAATCATTAGTAGTTTCTTCGATTACTAATGTTTCTGTGTCTTTTCTGATTAATTTAAAGTCTGATACTCTGATTTCACTGACATCACTGAAGGCGATGGTATCGGGATCGGCCCTGTATCCTGTTTTAAACAGGAGGTAGGGTTGGGTATCAGTTATGGAATTAATACTGATAAGCCCTGCATGTTTAATTCCATTTGTATCGATGTAGTGGCCATCCTCAAACAACGCTTGCGCTGCAGCAGGTGATGAGAAAGCAGCTACAAGTAGGAATAAACAAAACGTTCGCATAACTGCTTTAATGATAATCATAAAGGAGTCCTTAATATGCAGACTTATCTGTGGAAACGCGGCGAATTATTTCAGAAGAGTCATTTTCTTGGAAACCGTTCCTGATTTCGTTACCAATCGATAGATATATACTCCACTTGATAGCCTTGAGGCATCAAACTGAATGGTATGAAATCCTTTTGACTTAACACCGGAATAAACAGTGGCTACTTCCCGTCCCAGCATGTCGTAAATCTTCAGATCAACTTCACTCTGTTGCGGCAATCCAAAGCTGATGTTAGTGGAAGGATTAAACGGGTTCGGGTAGTTTTGCTTTAGCTCAATTTGGTTAGGTACATCTGAAATAAGCTCATCGTTCGGCTCGGTAGAAGTAGCAAGTCCCATTTCAACCGCTCTTAGATCATCAAATACAATAAAGCCGGTTGTGGGCTGCCCCTCAGTGTAGGTCATTTGGAAACTGTCCAGGTACAGATTGCCATTCAGCGTTCCGTTACCGTTTACCCAGGCAACCACACTATCCTGACTTAGATCCCATGAAACCAATTTCCAGCCAAGCCAGTCAACGGTGTACCAGGAACTTCCTTCAAGCTCTCCGTTTCCATCACGAAGCATAAATCTGAATTTGTTTCCGTTTCCATCACCGAATACATAGGTTTGAAGAATGAGGTCGTTGGCAAACTTGGGAGTGGTAGTTCCACCACGATACTGACGAATCAGGTTTGAGGTACTGGTAGTATCCCAGCCGTAATTCACCCGCATAGATTGGCTGCTGTTTGTAAGAAGGTTGACTTCAGCCGTACTGATTTCCACACTGGTTTCTTCAGCAATATAGCCGTCGGTGCTACCACTTTGTGAGGGCTCCCACCAGGCTGATATTCCATCTTCGAAATCATCAACTGAGGTTTCATCTGCGATGTCCTGATCTCCGGTAGGGAAGGTGCGTACTATATCCGAACCCAGGCTGTTTCCGGCGGTATCGCTGATGGATTTGGAAAAGGTGAAAGTGTAATTTCGGGACTTATCCAGTCGCTCGGAGGGGAAAAAGTTAAGTACACTGCGGTCTCCGATGGTATAGTACACCGTTTCGCCGGGAACCACATAATCACTTTTACTCACTTCTACCGTTGCTTCATCAAAGAGGGTAGTGTCTAAGTGCTCATCAAAAGTAGCACTGATGATAGGCCTCAGCTCGTTAAATTGGGTATTGGTAGGGCGGATATCGGAAATAGCCGGAGGAATGATATCGACCGGACCGGTTTCGAATGTTACGCTATAGGAATCACCCTGTGTGCCATCGGCATCACCGTCAAGGGTGTGAGCATAAGATGAATTATCAGTTGCTGTGGAATCAATTTTAAGAGTGTAACTGCTTTCAAAGTCAAAGCTGTTCGTGGAAATGCTCAGCTTTTTATCTGAATTCCAAGTAAGGGTATAGTCGGCTTCAGGAGCTAAAGTCAATGCATTTTCAACAGCGGTTCTGTCCATAGAACGGCTGAAATTTAATACAAGAGTTTCTCCTGGGTTAATTTCACCATCTTCACCAATAGATGTAGAGGCTACATTGGGAGGAATATTGGAAACCATAGCTACATCGGTAAAGGTGAAATCCGTTGAAATGATATTGGTATCAACGGTATCGGTGTAAAAGCCTTCAGCCTCTACGATGATTTGTGCCGGTCCGTTTTCCAGTCCTTCCATATAGTAAAACCCATTTTGAAGATCACCGGGGTTTGCAGCGTAATTGTTGAACAGGGATTCAAAAGTATCGGTGGTATAGGTAGAATCTCCGATTGAGATTTCTGCACCGTTGATGGGGAGCCCGCCATCGGCATTGGTGATGTAGCCGGTTGCAATACCTACCGGAGGTCGCTCCACATCCAGGTATTCCAGAATAGACCAGAAAAAGGATTGTGCTTCCAGTCGTTTCCAGTCTGCATTTAAATTTCGTTTTTGCTGGGTTGGATTGGTATGAAATCCGGCCTCACTCAATACAGAAGCCATGTTGGTTGTTCTGTTTACAAAGAGGTAAGGGAACTGATTATCATGATTATCAACAGAACTGCCCTGATAGAAATTACGATCGGCCCAGTTGCCGATGGTGGGTATTCGCATGGCATCGGTGAGCTCAATCTCCATGATGTCGCCCATTTCTTTTCCACCATTCGGAGTTTTCTCCACGGTCTGTCCGTTCGAGCGCCATCCGCCATGTAAGAACAAAGTATTGTTAGTGGTATTTGAACCGGCATTACTGTGAATGGAATGAAAGAAATCAGCACCGGTAGCATTGGCCAGGTCGTCTCTCTGAGATAAATCAACACTTTGAGAATCATTAGTCCGGCTAATGTACACGGTATCAATATCGGTTTGGGTGAGTAGCATTTCACGCAGTGCCAGTCCTACCCGAAGCACTTTCTGGGCCTCCGAATAGTTGTAAAGCCCCATATTTTCGGTTTGGCTGTGGCCGGGATCAAGAAAAATGGAAAAGCCCTCGAGTCCGGTTACGGTCTGGGCTTTAACCGGAGCTGTGCTGATCAGTACTGTAAATGCAAAAAGGGATAGAAAATACTTCATAATGCCGTGTATAGATGGTTGCTGATTGATTCTGCAAATAGGTTAGTTGGCGATGTTTAGGATGTAAATATTTCCATCATCCGGGCTGTCGAAGGCAATTCGGTTACCCTGTGGAGACCAGTCAGGATTCATAGCAATGATATCTGTTGATGATGTCAGGTTAATCCGCTCTTCCCCGTCTATGCTAAGAGCGTACAGGTCTGATTTTGTGTAGTTGTGTCCGTCATCTTCGGCTACCATTGCCACCAGGTACTGGCTGTCTGGCGACCATTTTGCGCGGTTGGCTTTACCCAGATCCATCAGGTTGGTGCCGTCAATATTCATCACAAACAAATTGCCGCCATACACTTCAAAAGCCAGCTTTCTTCCGTCCGGGGATACTTCCAGGTTCAGGTATTGAGCGTCCTCAAAAGGAGAGATGTTCTCGGTGCTGTTTTCCGGTACTTTACCGGTGGCAATTTGATTCGATTTCAGTACATAAAATGGTTTGGTGACCGATGCTTTTTGCTGTGTTGAAACTTCTTTGCCTGAATCGAACGATTCAATGTCATTATCGGAAATAAGCACCACCTGCCGGTCGTAATTAGCCCATTTTGGGATGGATGGCATCTGATCTCTGAATTCAGTCAGCAGTGTTGGTTCGTTACCATTGGTGTGATAAATTTTTACGGCAAGTTTTCTTCTTTTATTCTGAAATTCTGAAACACGGGTCAATATAGACTCGGAATCAGATGACCAGGAAAAACCATATCCGGCTGATTCATTGGTAATCTGCTCTATGTCAGAACCGTCCGCATCCGCTATCCAAAGTCCCTGCTGCCGGGAAGAAGTAAAAGCAATCTTGGTTCCGTCAGGCGACCAAACCGGATTCATGTAATCAGCTCCCTCCACACTGATTAATCTTTGAGGCTCGCCCTCAGGGGAAGGTTGAGCAAAGGCAGTTGCTGATAATGTAAGCGTCAGCACGAGGGTGGTGATGATGCGGTAAAAAGAAGAGTTCATAGTTTGAATGTTAAACGATTTACAGGTCATAATGATATTGGTAAAAATGATTGAAAATACTGTAAGATGCTAACGGATAGCACCTTACAGATTTTATTCTTTGTAAAACTGTCTTTTTATAAACAGGGTAGGATTGTTAATTATTTTCTGCTTCCTGCTTGTCCTTTTTCTTTCCAAAGTCAGGATCGATATCTACAAACTTTGTTACAATAAAAATCGGGATAGTGGCAATCATCACCCAGATAAAGAAATCAAGATAACCCAGCCACTCTTGCATAAAACCACTAATGGATCCGGGGATCAGCATACCAAGGGCCATAAAGCCGGTTCCGAACGCGTAGTGGGCCGTTTTATTCTCGCCGCGGGCTATATAAATCAGAAACATCAGGAAAGCAGCAAAGCCAAATCCATATCCAAATTGTTCGATAGCCACGAAGGCACTAATCAAGGTATAGGATTCCGGTTGGTAATAGGCCAAAATCACGTACACCAGGTTGGGTACGTTCATAGCAATAAGCATCGGCCATAGCCAATACTTCAGTCCTTTTCGGGAAATAACCACTCCGCCAATAATACCACCAATGGTAAGGGCAATTACTCCAATGGTACCGTAGATAAAACCTAAATCAGAAGTGGAAAGGCCAAGTCCGCCGGCTGCAATATCATCAAGAAAGAACGGAGGGCCCATTTTCACGAGCTGACCTTCCGCAAATCGGTAAAACAGGATAAAAGCAAGAGCTATCCAAATTTGCTTCTTCTTAAAGAAATCAATGAACACTTTGAAAAAGGCAGCCAGCTGTTCTTTGGGGCTGTCATATTCTTCGGCAATATCATCTGCCGGTTTGGGGATAGAAAGGGTGTGATAGAGAGCGAAAACCGTCATAACCACGGCCAGGATGCCAAAGGTAACTGCCCAGGCATAATCTACATCGGTTCCGTTTTCAATCAGGTAACCGGCCAAAATAACCAATGCTCCTTTACCACTGATGATAGCTATCCGATAAAAGGTAGACCGAATCCCCACAAAAAAGGATTGTTTTTCTTCATTAAGGGCGATCATGTAAAACCCATCCGCGGCTATATCATGCGTTGCGGAAGCCAGGGCCAGCAAGTAAAGCACGATAAGGCTGAAAGCAAAGAAAGAAGGGGTGAGCAGTACAAGAGCCACACCAGCGAAGGCCGCTCCCATCACAAACTGCATTCCGATGGTCCACCAGCGCTTGGTTTTGGTATTCTCCACCAGTGGACTCCAAAAGGGCTTAATGATCCAGGGCAGGTATAGCAAACTGGTGTATAAACCGATCTCAGCATTTGAGATGTCCAGATTTTGATACATAATGACCGAAACTTCTACCACCATGATGTAGGGGAGCCCCTGTGCGTAGTAGAGCGATGGAATCCAAAACCATGGATTCTCTTTTAGCTTAGCTATTAAGTTCATATGCCGGTGTTGATTTCATGGTTAAGCTTCAAAATGTCGAAGCTGGAATTATAGGTAAAAAAAAAGCGAAAGAAATATCCCTTTCGCTTTTAAATGTTTAAAAATGTCAATCCAGCTCTTTCCAGCGTACAAAGGCTTCCATAGCTTCGTACTCGGCCAGCCCCAAATTGTCATAAAGTTCAGCGGTGCCGCGGGTACGGTCGTCGGCTCGCTGCCAGAATTCCCGTTTGTCGGTTCCTGGGAACAGCGGACGGTCTTTCTGCGACTGATGCTTGAAGATGGCCTTACGCTTACGATCGGTTTCTTCAGGGCTGAGAGGAACGGCCATCTCAATATCCTCAATATCCCATTCCTGCCAGGCTCCGCGGTATAACCAAGTCCAGCAGTCTTTCATCCATGGCTCATCTTTCAATTCGCGCAAGGCACTGAAAACGGCATCCAGACACACGCGGTGCGTACCATGCGGATCAGATAAGTCTCCGGCTGCATAAATCTGATGAGGCTTCACCTGCTTGATAATATCTTTAGTGATCTCGATGTCTTCCGGGCCAATGGGCTTTTTACGGACTTTCCCGGTTTCATAAAATGGCAGGTCCAGGAAGTGCATATTCTCATCGGGGATTCCCACATACCGGCAGGCTGCTTTAGCTTCCCCGCGACGAATCATCCCTTTGATGGTTTTCACTTCTTCAGAATCGACTTCACCGGGTTTCTTATTCTTGATAGATGCCCGCACCTCTTTGAAAAGATCAGCAGATTCCTCATTCTCAAGTCCGAAGCTTTCGTGATAGTCGGTTACGAAATCGGCGAAACGAATAGCTTCATCATCAAAAACAGCGATGTTACCGGATGTTTGATAGGCAACATGGACTTCATGTCCCTGATCTACCAAACGGATAAAAGTACCGCCCATTGAAATTACATCATCATCGGGGTGGGGACTAAAAATAAGCACGCGCTTTTTGGAGGGTGATTTCCGTTCCGGGCGGTAGGTGTCGTCCTCATTGGGTTTACCGCCGGGCCATCCGGTAATGGTATGCTGAATCTCGTTAAAAATACGGATGTTTACATTGTAAGCGCGCCCGATATCAATCAGCACATCATTCATGCCATGCTCGCTGTAATCTTCATCCGTGAGCTTGAGTATGGGTTTTTCCAGGAAAAGGCTTAACCAAACTACAGCTTTTCTCAGAAGTTCATCCGTCCAGTCAATCGGACCAACCAGCCACGGAGTTTTGGTTCGGGTGAGTTCAGCTGATGAAGCATCATCCAGAATAAACTCAACATTTTCGTGTTTCTGTAAAAAGGTAGCGGGAATCTGGCTGGTGATGTCCCCCTCAATAGCCTTTTGTATAATATTGGCTTTCCCTTCACCCCAGGCCATCAGGAAAATACGGTCAGCCTTCATAATGGTTCCAACACCCATGGTGATGGCACGGCGGGGAACATTCTCTACACCAAAGAAACCGCTGGCGGCATCCAATACGGTCAGGCTGTCTAACGCAATCAGTCGGGTTTTGGAGTTGATGGATGAACCGGGTTCATTAAAGCCAACGTGTCCGGTTCGGCCGATACCCAGAATCTGGATATCTAACCCACCAAGTGCGTCAATTTTCTCTTCGTACTTCTGGCAAAATTCATATACGTCTTCCCGATCCAAAGTGCCATCGGGGATGTGGATGTTTTCTTCTTTGATGTCCACGTGGTCGAAGAGATACTCATGCATGAAATGCACATAGCTGTGAATGGAGTCCGGCTCCATCGGGTAGTATTCGTCCAGGTTAAAGGTGACCACATTCTCAAAACTCAGCCCTTCTTCTTGGTGCATCCGGACGAGCTCATCGTACAGCTGGGTAGGGGTGGAACCGGTTGCAAGACCCAGGACGGCTTGTTCCCCTTTGGAAGCCTTGTCGCGTATCAGCGAAGCAATTTCATCGGCGGCATATTTGGAAGCAATTTTGGCCGTATCAAAAACTTTGGTAGGCACTTTCTCATACTTTTCAAACTCAGGGCGAATGAGTGGAGTGGAAGACATAAAACAATAATTGATTAGATGTTGATTTCGATGCAAAGCCCGCATACAGAAAGCAGGTCTGAAAAAGATAGAACCCGCAAAATAAGGCTTAAAATGATTAATTCAATACGATGTAGGGCAGTTTTACCTAAAGCAACAATTTGTTAACATAATGTGTCCCTTATGTATAGATGAGGCGCCTTGTGGTTTAAAGGATATTGAACCGGGCTAATCTATGGCTCGAAATAGATCCGGATCTTTGGTTGTCATCCTGAACTTGATTCAGGATCTTTAGTGGCATTTTTAATTAAACCGGAACCAACTACGTGATAGACACTCATTCCCATATATACCTTCCTAAATTTGATGAAGATCGAGAAGCCGTAAACCAGCGGGCAGTGGAAGCCGGAGTGAAAGCGATCCTGATGCCGGCCATCGACTTCGATTCGCTTAAGCAGATGGAGAAGCTGAGTCACCGGGAAATTGATTTCTACAAGATGGCCGGGATCCATCCCTGCGATGTGGAAAGTCTATCGGATGATTTTGAAGAACAACTATTCGGGCTTTGTTTAAAAGAAAATATCTACGGAGTGGGAGAGACCGGCCTGGACTATTACTGGAGCACCGATCATGTGGAAGAACAGAAGAAAAGCCTGCGTATTCATTGCAAAGTAGCCAAAGAGGTGCAAAAGCCAATCATCATTCACAACCGGGAAAGTACCGATGATGTGCTGGATATCCTGGAAGAGGAACAGGATGGAAGCCTGACTGGTATATGGCACTGTTTTAACGGAACGGTAGAAGAAGGGAAACGAGCCATTGGTTTTGGCTTTCATTTGGGGATAGGGGGAGTGGTCACCTTTAAGAATGGAGGAGTGGACAAAACCGTAGCTCAACTTCCGCTGGACAAGATGGTGCTGGAAACCGATGCTCCGTATCTGTCGCCCACCCCAAAGCGCGGGAAACGCAACGAACCGGCCTTTATGAGATACACCGCCCAAAAGCTCGCTGAAATATTTGATGTAAGCCCGGAAGAAATAGATGCCCGTACCACGGAGACGGCAAGGCAGTTGTTCGGGATTTAAAAGAAGTTGAAAATGACGGGTAAGGTTTTATCTTAAGACAACTTACGTCATATTGAACGGCGTAGTTATGCGACAAATTCGTCGTACAATAACCAAATAATGCACTCGGGGAATTTTAAGTATGATTACAGGATCTTATCCGACGTCTCATAAGATAGCCCATGTCGCATAGTATTATGTTATACTGCTTTCAAATATCATCAATTATTATTGAATTTGATATCTAAATCATGGGTTTAGACCTCGTTCCCAACCACCCGGTTGGGAATGCCTGACAGGACCACCCGGTCCAACTTAGGTAAACAGGCACGAGGGTTAGCCACAAGACAGACGGGCTGTACAATCTTATTCCTGTTTTAGTACTCCAATCAATAATGCTGTGATCCCAGCACCATGTAAGCAGAGCTTACCAGATGCGTTCCGAAGCTGGAGCTTCGGAACGAGAACCATGAGATTAAATGGTTGTGGACGAATGCGATATGAACTTGATTGGGTGAATTTAATTTTGCTATTTCCGTGAACTTCTAACCCGGCGTGCCCTTTATTTTGCGCCAGATCATATTGCGATGAACCTGCCTTTAATTGTTGGAATAGCATTTACTCTTTTCGGAATATATTTGTCAATGTATGCCGTCAGAAATCTCAGAAGAGCTAAGCAAAGCGAAGGCTGGCCTGTGGTAAACGGGGAATTATTGAGCGTTGAATTATGGGGTAAACGAAATATTGACGGTCAGATGAAAGACGCCGAAAAGCTGTCGGTACAGTATGAATATTCTGTCCGGAATAAAGTGTATACCGGTACTGCTGTTGCTTTTTATACCCTGATGTACCCGGAGACCACTGAATTTGCTGATAACAATTCCGCAGATAGCCCGGTTGATGTGTACTATAATCCGGATGAACCTTCCGAATCCGTACTGATTCCGGGGCACCGAAAAGGTAATAAGCGGTACAGTGATTTGATTCTTGCCTTGTTTGCTGTCTTAATTGGAATAGTGGTAGCCGTAATGAGTTAATGGGCAAAAGAAGTATGTGAAAGTAAGTAACATTGCTGCCATCCGATATTCAGAGTTCTTATTTTTCAGAAAACAAAAAACTCTGACTATTACTCATCATGTTCCAAAGGCTATTCATCTTCTGTGCATTCCTATGTATTACACCGGCCTTGCTTGCCCAACATACTTTTTCTGCCCGCATTATCAATCATGAAAGTAAAGACCCGCTGATCGGGGTCACGGTTTATTTTCCGGCTTTGAATAATGGAGGGAGTACAGGTTCAGACGGATCGGTGACCGTTCGAAATATTCCTTCAGGAACCCAACAAATTTCGATCAGCTATGTGGGTTACGAGACGCTTAGGCTGCAGCGAGCATTTCCGCTTTCGGCACAAGAGCAGGGTGAGATTTTGGAGCTTCATCATGCTCACGGCGAACTGGATGAAATTGTCGTTAATTCTACCCGAAGCAGCCGTACTATTGAAGACAGCCCTACCCGCGTAGAGTTTATTGCAGGTGAAGAACTTTCAGAAAAGGGGAATATGAAACCCGGCGACATCCGCATGTTGCTGAATGAAAGTACCGGCATTCAAACTCAACAGACTTCGGCCACCAGTTATAATTCCAGTATCCGCATACAGGGGCTGGATGGAAAATACACCCAGTTGCTACGGGACGGACTTCCCTTGTATTCCGGTTTCTCGGGAGGGCTGAGCCTGATGCAAATCGCCCCTCTTGATCTGAAACAGGTGGAAGTGATTAAAGGAGCATCTTCTACCTTATATGGGGGAGGAGCTATTGCCGGGTTGGTTAACCTAATCACCAAATCTCCGGAAGAAGAACCTGAGCTGAGTTTTATGCTAAACAGTACTTCAGCTTTAGGGCTGGATGCGAGTGCCTTTTATTCACAAAAATACGGACGGCTGGGAACTACCGTTTTTACCTCATACAATAAAGGAACGGCCTACGATCCGGCCGATAACGGTTTGACTGCTATCCCTGAATTTGATCGCTTTACCTTTAACCCAAAACTGTTTGCTTACCTCGGAAATACCACGCTTAATTTTGGGGTGAATCTGGTAACGGAAGAGCGCCTTGGCGGAAGTATCGATTATGTGGAAGGAGACCGGAACAGCGATCTTTACTTTGAGCGAAATGAAACCGACCGGTTATCAACGCAGTTTCAACTGGAACGTGAGTTCAGTGATCAAATGGTGCTGACTTTGAAAAACAGCAGCAGCCTGTACGATCGATCTATTGAAATACCGGATTATACATTTGCCGGAACTCAATTTTCCACCTTTAGCGAGGCAAACCTGAGTTTGATCAATAAGCAGACAGAGTGGACAGGAGGGCTGAATCTCTGGACCGATCATTTTGATCAGTCAAAAGGGGGGAACGGAAATCCGCTCGATTTCACTAATACCACATTGGGGGCATTTCTGCAGAATACCTCGCCGATAAGCGAAAAATGGTCGGTCGAGGCCGGATTCCGTTTAGATTACCAGAACAACTACGGCGTTTTTCCGCTTCCCCGCCTGTCTCTGATGTATGAACCTTCGGCACAGCTTACTTTCCGGCTGGGTGGCGGGCTCGGATATATGATCCCAACCGTTTTTTCTGAAGATGCCGAGCGGCAGCAATTTCAAAATATACAACCTCTTGATACCGATAACCTGGATGCCGAGCGATCAGCCGGGGGTAACCTGGATGTGAATTACCGGCTACCGATTACTGAAAAGCTGATTTTGTCGACCAATATTCTGGTGTTCTATACCCGTATTAACGACCCGCTCGTGCTTTCATCCACAGGGTCAGGTTTTGAATTTACTCAACCCAACGGTTTTGTGGATACCGAAGGGGTAGAGGTGAACATGAAGTGGAGTTATGGCAACCTCAAACTGTTTGTGGGCTATACACATGCTAATGTGGAGCAGCACTATAACGGGCAGGTTACGGAGTTTCCGCTGGTAGCTGAACACCGCCTTAATAACGTACTCATGTACGAAAAACACGGAAACTTCTGGATCGGGTTGGAAGCTTATTACTACAGTCCTCAAAAGCTTGGGGACGGAAGCACCGGAGATGCTTACTGGATTACCGGGCTTATGACTGAAAAACGGCTGAATGAACACTTTTCCCTGTTTCTGAATTTTGAGAACTTCCTCGATACCCGTCAGACAGCTTTTGATACCATTTATACCGGCACCCTCGAAAATCCTGATTTCAGGGATATCTACGCCCCGGTAGATGGATTTGTAATAAATGGCGGGGTGAAGATAAATTGGTAGAACATAAGGTTTCAGAATTATTCAGCCAGATTTTCTACTGGAGAAAGAGCAGATAGAACAGACGCCGTTCGGGCTTCTTATTCTCTGGTTATATACTGAATTTCCCGCTTGTACCAGTTCTCTTTAAACGTTTTTTCTATCCAGTTGCCTTTGTCATCGTAGATATACTCCCAACTCAGGTCTACATCAGATTGTTTTGTTGCATCAAATTGCATGGCTACCGGTGTGCCTTGTTCTGAATAGACAATGTCATGTGTTTGATAGGTATCAATAGAAAAAGCTCGTAATCGCAGCTCGTCATCCCATTCTACAAAATAGGGGCGTGAACTGGCTCTCTTTTCTCCATCCTTAATAACTTCCAGTTTAATATCTGCTCTGTGTTGACCCGGCTGATATTCAAAATGATACTCAAATATGGCTTCGTTTTTATTCCGGGTGATGGCAGTTAGCCTGTTTAGTTCGCTGTAGGTGAATTCAATTTTCCTTTTGTCTCCGATGTAAATATATGACAAACGCCCATCCTGATAGTATAAATCATAATAATAGCGTGAAAAGTCATTTCCACCACGGTCTACCTGGTAAATAATCTGCATAAGATTTCCCTGTTCATTGAACTTGTAGGTGATATACTCTTCCTGGCCTACAATCTCAGAATCAACGGTTATTTGCTTTGCTTGTCCAACGTGAATTTGTGGAGCATAATTGAGCAAAGCTTGTGAATTCCAATTCTTTTCGGTCAGCTCATAACTTATAAAAAAGTCATAAATGAGCGTTTGGTTAAGCCTTTCTGTTTCAGTGGCTTCGTCCAATAGTTCAGAGAGTTTTGAAAGGGAACAGGAGTTGAATAAGAGAAGGGTGACGAAGAGTAGGGTAAATTGAACAAATAAGCGCATTTAGTCTCTGATCATGAAAAATTGATGGAAGAAGAAACAAAATATAATTACTCAATGCCAAGAATTGCGGAGGTTATTTTGCTAAGTGGGATGATATTGTAAAGTTGATTTTTGAAATCTTCACCGTATGGTAAATGAAAATATTTTGAACAATTACAGGCTCATCCCTTTAATTTTTTTAAACAAATAGTAATATCAATTGTAAGCGTGCAAATGTAAATTATTAAAAGAAACATCAACTTTACAAAAGACGGTTTGAAAAAAATACTGTTACCATTATTACCCCTCATTTTTCTAATAACAACCATTGCTACTGCTCAAGATATAAGTGAAGATGTAAAACGTATAGCCCAACAAGAATATCCTACAGATACTCTCTTTGAATTATGGCTTGAATACCAGAAGGATGAAGAAACATTAGCCAGATTTTATAACTCGCTTTCAGAACGGCATATCATTGAGCCAAATGCTAAGAATTCGGATGAAGTTATTGTTACTTACTTTGCCAAGGGCAGTGAGGATACGGAATATTTTATGCAATCCGGCGGCCCGGATTTTTATGGGTTAAGGTTCAGAAAGATTGGCGATAGTTCTTATTACTACTGTACTCAAAGTATTCCCAATGATGCGTGGTTCAGCTATGGTATCAATGAATTTAAAAGAAAAAAGTTGTCAGGCGAAACTGACACCTACCGGACATCTATGGAGCATGTACACGATGGGGCTATTATTGGACCGGAAGCACCATTGTCTCCATATGTCAAAGAGGGAACAGGTTTTTCAAAAGGCGAGCTTCTCGAAAAAAGGCTTTTTAGCAAATTTATGGGGGAAGAACGCAGGCTTGTAGTATACCTGCCATCGGGCTACACCAAAGCCCTCAAGAACAATCTAGTTATCCAACTTGATGGCCAGAACTATTTGGGTGATGAAAATAATGTAGAAATTTGGAAAGGATGGACTCCTATGCCAACAATACTTGATAACCTGATTGCCAGAAATGAAATTGAAACGACTGTATCAGTTTTTGTTTTAAATCAGGGAAACCGTTCTAAGGATATGCTTAGTGATGAATTCGCTGATTTTTTAGCATTGGAGGTAATAACATGGGCTCGTGAAAACTTTTATATTACTGATTCTGCTAAAGTTGTAATATCAGGGCCCAGCAGAGCTGGTTATACAGCAGCCCGTACTGCTTTAAAGCATCCTGATCTTATTGACGGGGTTCTCTCTCAATCGGGTTCTTATTATTATACGCTGAATGAGAATGAAAACTGGCCTATTTATCCTGAATTCGAAGGAAAACTACTTACAGATTACAGACTTGCTCAAGAGCATTCTGTTCGGTTCTATCTCGATGTAGGTTTATACGATCTTGGTTTGGGCCGGGTAGGCATGAACCGGCAATTCCGGGATATTCTAATGCTCAAGGGATATGATGTTCACTATAATCAATACAAAGGCGGACATAGTCACTTGAATTGGCGCCATACATTATCTGACGGATTGATATACTTACTGGCAAAGTAACGTGTGTACCGAATAAAGGTAGGTTTCTAATTATATCCTCTGTTTACCAAAACCGTTGAGCGAGAGTTAGATGAGTAATTTCTAATTCCGTTATATCCCATACTTCAATATTATGAAGCAAAATCAATCTACGTTAGGCTTATGGGACAGCAACAACTACTCCTGGTAATATTGGTAACGGTATTAGTGGGTATCGCAACGGTTATCGCCATTACGGTTTTCGGGGATGCCTCAAATTCTTTAAATAACGATGCCGTTCGGCAGGATTTAATAGCTATTTCAGCTTCGGTACAAAGTTACGTCCAAAAACCCCCGATGCTTGGTGGCGGAGGCGGAAGTTTTGATGGTTTTACTTTCCACAAAATCGCATTCCCGGCCGATGAGATTTCGGAAGATGGTTTACATGCCCGAAATGCGAACGGAGTCTATCACGTGTACAGCGTTACGCCAACGGAAGTAGGTCTTTGGGGAGAACCGATGATGGAAGTAGGCGGCCCCCTCGATATTTCCACACTGGTTTCAGATTCCGATTACTTTGACCTGGTGGTTTCCAAAGACGACATCACGTGGACGAATACCCCTGATTAGCGATACGGGTATTTTTGGTAACCGGTATGGATAGACAGAACTGTTTGCTATGCCCGAATTCCAACAGGCAGAATTTTAGGTTCAACCAGCTCTTCAAAATCACGGTAGTTCATTTTTACGAGCTCTTTATGGGTTCCGGCGTTAAAGGCAATTTCTTCATCCTCTGTAAGAGATTCTGCAACCAAAGTTTCTAAATCATAAAGATTGCCGAATGGAGGCATGGCACCAAGCTCACAGTCAGGAAACAACTCCTCAAATTCTTCCTCCGAGGCCAGTTCAACCTCATTCGCTCCAACGGCTTCTTTGATGGAATCAAAATCAACGTTATGAGTGGAGGGGAGTACGACCATCATCATGGATCCATCCACTTTCACCATTACGGTTTTGGCCATATTCTTACCGGGGATGTGAGCGGAAGCGGCTACTTCCGGTGCGGTGAAAACAGGGGAGTGCTTAACAACTATATACTTTTTGTTGTTTTCATCCAGGTAATCAATCAGCTTGTTCAATGGCATAAAACCTCCGGTTTTATTTTTAGATCGAAACGTATATCCATAAAACTAAAATAGTGTTGCTATCATTCAAAATAAGGTTCAACCCTCTGTGGCATAATGTGTTAACGGGGAGATGAATCCCGGGGATGAGAATTTCTTAACCCTGCCTGCAGACTGGATTTATGTTTTGGGCTTAGCTACATTCCTTAACGAGTATTGGTAATTAACACATCTACATGTTCGGGGACTCTAACTATGGAAATTTTTCAGATTGCACTGATTCTTGCCACCTTTTTTTGTTCAGTGGTTGGCGGTTTTTTAATGGCTTTTTCTATCGTGGTAATGCCGGGAATTAAAAACCTAAATGACGGTGAATTTATTCGTGCTTTTCAGGCTATTGACCGGGTCATTCAAAACGGTCAGGCACTGTTTATGATCTTCTGGGTAGGTTCAATCATTGCTTTGGTTGTAACGGCCGTTTTGGGAGTAGGGGAGTTAGATACTACAGGTTGGGTATTTATGTCTCTTGCCATTCTTACCTATTTTCTAGGCGTTCAGTTACCAACCGTGCGGATTAATATTCCATTGAATGATGTTTTGCAGACACTAGATGTAGATGATATGGTTGATGATGAACTGCAAACCGCCCGAACTGATTTTGAAGAAAAGTGGGTGAAATGGAATGTTATCCGAACTGCTTTCTCCAATATTACAGCCCTGTTGCTTATTCTTTTGCTTTTCTTGCTGTAAGTATCCAGTTATAAATAGTTACGTATCTAATTTTAAATAGGCCTGAACTTAATCGGTAATAATCCGTGGAAGCAGTCAGGAGAGAAGGAATGATTTAATCACTCTTTAACTTTTTGGGGTAAGTGTTAGATCAACTGGCTTTCTTAGAAACTGAACTCTAATTTATAAACCCATCAAGATGAAATCATATACATTAATTATACTGCTTGGCTCTGTGTTAATATTAACCGGGTGTGGTAACTCAGGGATGTTTGTAGCGAGTAATAACACACAAGTTGAATTGAGCGAAGGAAACTACTCCATCGTTGCCAAAAACATAAACGGCTCTTCCGAATCGTCCTATATTCTCGGGGCTAGCTATTCCTGGGGTATGGCAACAAATGCTATTGGACTTATCCCATTAGGAGATGGAAAAATGCTATATAAAGATGCCCGTGAGGATCTGTGGGCAAACTTTGAAGCGGCGAATTCTCCGGTTGAAGGCAGAAAACTCGCTTTGGTAAACATTCAATATGATGCCGCTACGACCAACCTGGTTCTGTACACCAAAGCAAAAGTTACCATCACAGCCGATGTAATCGAGTTTGATTAATCAAACCACATTTGACAGGTATTTCAGTCCGTCGGCGAAAGCTTGGTGGACTTTTTTTATCTGCTTATTTAATCAGCATCATTTTATGAACCTGACGGGTTTCCGGTGTGCTAACCACTACGAGATACATGCCTGAACTAAGGCTTCTACCATCAAAAGTAAAACTATGGATTCCTGATGCGAGTCGTGTCTGTGCAAGGGTTTGTACCTGCTGACCAATAGAGTTATAGACTTGAACCCGTACCTGACTGGCCTGATCTAATGCAATCCGGATAGTGGTAGAAGGATTAAATGGGTTCGGGTAATTGGCAATTTCAACCTGATCGGGAAGTTCGTTGGGTTGAAAATCAAATTCGTTGCTGGTAGGGATGCGGCTATTCTTCAGAGCCATAATTCGGTTGTAAGAAGCGGTGATGGTAGCTTCATCAATAATACCGGCCTCTACCTTTTCTGAAATAAGTGAAATGATATATGCCGGCAGGGATTTGTCATTATATAAATTAGTGTTGAACAGGAGAATATCCGTATCCGAGTTAACCACCTGAACAATGGCCTCGTCCATGCCATAATTTTCCTGAACCGCACCCATAAAAAGTTCATCGGAAATCACCACGCCGTCAAATCCAAGGCTGTCTCTCAGAATATCGGTGACTGCATAAGAAGAAAGGGAAGCCGGGTAATTCTCATCCCAGTTCTGATTAAATAGATGCCCTGTCATAACCGCATCACTGTATCCATCTTCAATAAGGAAACGGAAAGGGTCGAGTTCACGGTCTTCCCAGGTATCGGTGATGTCGGTAAAGCCTTCATGCGAATCTGAAACAGCACTTCCATGACCGGGAAAATGCTTGAGTGAAGTGGCAATATTTTGTTTATGAAATTCATCTGCAAACCAGGAAGCATGCTGGTATACCACACTTTCATCACTGGAATAACTGCGATCCAGTCCGCCAATAGCCGGACTGTTTGGATCTACGTTTACATCCACAACCGGCGCGAGGTTCATATTCAGTCCGGCAGTGTTCATCCACCCGGCCATAAGTGCAGCTTGTTTTCGGGTAGAATCTTCCGAGTTGAACTCGGTGCCCAGTTTATGAGCCGAAAAAGTACGTTGATAGCCGTTCTGCTCATCAAGTCGGGCAACGATACCGCCTTCCTGATCTGTAGCCAAAAAAAGCGGGGTGTCTGCCAGTCTCTGAAGTCTCGAATTTTGGCTGCGTATCTGGCTTGGGAAACGGAGGTTATAGGCGAACATCAACACTCCGCCCAGGTTTCGGTGTTCGATATCATATTTTAAAGAATCCTGATGTTCCTGGCTGGTTTCAACCCCAACCATAATCATCTGTCCGATTTTTTCCTGAAGGGTCTGGGCTTGGGAAAGCAGGGGGAGATGGATTAATAAAGTAAGTAAACCTAAAGTAGCTATTTGTCTCAAGGGCAATGGCTTGTAAGAGTGAAAATGAAGTGCCAAGCCTAAGCATTTGATTTATATTTAAAAAACAGGCGAGCTTCTTTTTTTGTAAAAATCTTATACACGGAAGTATATTGATAGCTAATCATGTAAGACTTACCCCATGAAATACACATTGATTTTATTGCTGATGCTAAGCACTTCCGTGTGTGCTCAGGACGCGTTGCAAGCACCGGATTTGAATTTACCTCACCCTTCCATCTCACAATCTATAACCGGGAGTGACTTCCTCAAAGAAACAGCTTCCTACGATTATCTAACCCGTCAGAAAAAGGCTATAAGCAGGATCTTAGAAGGGAGTGTTCCATCATTTCAGCGTGATTTGATTCCGGTACAATTCAGAACTGCTGAAAATGAAACCGCAACGATCTGGGTGACCTGCGATTATATATCGATAGGCACCAACGATGACTTCATCCGAGTACCGCTTTCCATGCCTTCTGCTCGGGAGGTTGCCAGGGCTACGAATATGTACCTGCCCACAGCGGTGATGGTGGATTCTGTTTATGCGCAGGCTCATACAAAGCTTAACCCCATTCCTATGGAGCCTGGAGAACAGATGAGAAGCAACAATTACTACCGCCGGCACAATGAGATGATAGAAGAACAGCTTGAGGAAATAAAAAGGGGACTGTTGATTGCCGGACACAAAAAAGACTTAGTGGTTACAAACCGATTGGCAGAGCGAACCGGCAGGGTAGCTATTTACGGATGGCATTATGCAGTGGATGATCCTATCCAGCCGGTATCAACAGTTCACAATGAAGATTATGAGGATTATAGTCACGGTCTTCGTCTTGTTCATCCCATAGCTGATGTGAACGGGGAAACGGTTAAGCTGAAAGAACTGATTAATCATCCGGATTGGGGTGGCGTATTTACCAAAGAGAAGGAAATTGACATTAAGTTCCTTTCGCATGGAGAATAGGTAAGCCGGCTTAACCTTGGTCTGAATCGGAAATCCTGACTACGGTTCCTGCCACTTTAATATCTGCCGCAGCTGGAGTGAATAAAGCAATTCCCGTTGAACTTACAGCTATGGCGGTAAATTCAGGTTGGGGATCGGCTATTGCCAGAAAAGTAAAAAGCACAGAAGCTGTGGTAGTAAGCGTTTTGTAAACCAAAGCAATCCGTTTTTACCGGCAGGATTGTTGACTGAAATTTGAAGGTCAACAATAGCATCCCCTCCATTTTTTTCAATGATGTTATTGAGCCGGTTGGAAATATCTTCACTGTTCCTGATCTCGATCATGGAGGATACACCCCATTTTGTGAATGTAAAGTTGAAGTCTTTTACCGGTTCATAGTCTGCCTCAGTTTTAAGCTGATTCTGGCTATCGTAAAAACTGCTGGTTTGGGAAACAGGGTACTGAACATCAAAAGCACTAACTGCGATTTTTGCCCCTACCGAACACCCGGATATCAGAACCACGGTGTGCAAAAGCACTATCAAAGAAACGGCTTTATAGCTACTTGTTTTCATCCAGGGATGATTTTGGTTTTATCTTGTATACAACTCCGGAATGACGAATCGTTTGCGTTGCAAACTCCCCGCCGGTTGATTCCTCACCTGTTATAGAACTGGCAATAACTGTTCTCAGAAATCCCCAAAAAGTCATGCCCTGTTCCACTTCTACCTGAAAAACACCGTTGGCAATAAAGTGATCGGGGTTATCATCGAGTGAACGGTATATAGTAGAGGAAATATTCTCTTCGATATACTCATCACCGCCTAAAGTTATGCCAATGTTTTCAGCTTCTGAATAAACAGCATCTTCGGAATGGAACAGGTAATAACCACTTATGACTCCCAAGGTATCGACATTGGTAATAGCTGCGTGCGGACCAACCTGAATGGGCTGATTAATAGTCTCATATTCCAGGGTGTGCCAGGTTTTGCATCCCTGAAATAGCAGACAGATAAATATAGATAGCCAGATCTTGTTATTCATCGGCTTACATGGTTTTGTAAGAATCGGTAATCCGATTATGCAACAATTTCCGAAAAAATACTACTGATAGTTTGAGAATGCAGGTGAGCTCTATTTAATCAATGCCAACTTCCTGACTTTGGATTGCCCGCCAACACTAAGTTGATAGAAATAAATACCGGATGAAAGGTTGCTTCCGTCAAACAACAAAGAATGTTCTCCTGCAGCCAGCCGTTTTCCATAATATTCCTTCACTTTTTGTCCGCGTGCATTATAAACGATGAGTTCAACATAACCTGCTTCGGAAAGCCTGAAGGCAATGGAAGTAGTCGGGTTAAAAGGGTTGGGATAGTTCTGTAAAAGAGTAAAATGATCGGGTTCAGAGCTAAATGTTTCTCTTTCAGTAGTTGTAACCAATCTGTTCCTGGAATAACTGATTATGTTGACGCTTAAGGGTTGGAGCTCCAGAAGTAAGTCGCTATCTGCTTTTCCCGAGTCTATTGGTACAATAGCATTTTGTATTCTGGATTGGTGGAATTGATAGTACTGATAGCTTTGCATGTTGCCCGGAGCAGAGACTTTAGCATCATGGAGGCTATCGGTTTTGTTGATCAGAATTACAGAGATGTCACCATTGGAATTCCGTACCGCAAATGGTTGCACCTGATAGCCATTTATATTCATACCTGAGTGGTGGGGTAAATCCTGAATGGGAGTTTCAGTAGTTGTAATTTTGATTAGCTTTGATCCGGGTTTGAGGGCACCGCGCTTGGCCATAAGCTCCCAGCTGTAGTAGGTGGGAAGTTCGTTAAAGTTGGGGTACCAGTCGAAGATGCCATATCCGCCAATGGTCTCCCATTTCAATGCGATGTCAAAACCACCTTTTGCACTGTGAAGTTGGGCAAGAGCCTGATACACTCCACCGAAAGCATTCACATTTCTGGGGTCGGTCCATAACTCACCGTTTTTGGTTCCATCAATGGTCCACAGGGCCGATGCGTTATATGCATCCAATATCAGTTCGGGGTCTTGTGCTGAGTTCAGCATTCCTCTTATTTTAAGCGGAGCTTCTTCATACCAAATGGTTTTGTTGATGATGGATTGGTCGGAATCATCTTTATCCCAGGAAAGAAAAATATTTGAGGATATGAAGTCGAGTAAGGTGTCGTGTTCGGTTTGATTGAACACGTAGTTAGCCCAATGCCCGTTTTCCCATCCGTTGAACCCGGAAGGCCCGCCAACTTTATAGCTTGAATCTGCAGCTTTAATTTTAGCAGCTGTTTGGATATATAAATCCGCAGCTTGGGAAAAGGAGATATAATAGGGGTTGTCCGGATGCAGGTAGTTCAGCTCATCGAACAGGATAATATATTCAACCTTTTCAGCATAACGGACCGCGAGATCCTCAGATAGTGTAAGCCATTGTTCTACCGCTGTCGAATCATTCCACCAGGGATTTTCAGGGGTGCCGGTGTACCAGTCTTCAGCTTGAAAAATGCACAATATGGGCTCATATCCGGCATTGACAACTTCATCTATTTTGGAATCCAGCCCCGACCAGTCCCATTCTTCGAGGTTTGGCCGGACCTGATTAGGCCTTGCCCAAATACGGACTTTTTTAATGGGAATTTCAGATAATTTTTCCTGAAGTATGGGAGAGTCGTAGGTGTTGGAGTGGTATTGAATACCGTAAAAATTATCAGCTACCTTAGCTATCACAGAATCTTCAACCGAATATTGTACAGGCTGTCCTGAAAGAACCTCTAATCCTGTAAAGGATATCCATAAAAGGGAAAGAAGAAGTGTTTTGCTGGTACATGGCCGCATATAAACACCATTTGGAGTCATTTAAATGGGGTGAACCCCTAACATATGAATTTCTTTGAACTCCCTAAGTAACTCTTTACGAATTTTGAGAGATGCATACTCATACCGAAGCGGCCACTCATTCCTCAGATTCCGAAAAAGAACTCCTTTATCCGGCCGGCCTGATAAATCCCTTAAAGCCTTATCATAACCCAGAATGGGGTTTAGGCGGGTAATTAACTTGGTTAGGTCGTATTGAATGTGTGCCAGGTCTTCAATCCGTTCCGGTATTTCATAATCAGCTGAACCGGCGCCCAGCTCAAAAAAATCAGCCAGCTGATCACAGATCATTTTGGTGGCATTTACTTTTGCCTGCTCAGAATATCCGGCTATATGCGGCGTAGCAATAAAGGCATGTTTGGCAACTTCGGTATTAAAGTCGGGTTCTCTTTCCCACACATCCAGAATATAGTCACCTATTTTCCCTTCCACATAATATTTCATGAGGGCAAGCTCATCTATAACTCCGCCACGCGCAGCGTTGATTATTAAATCGTAAGACCTGCCGGCTAACTTCTCTTCGTCTAGCCAGTGGTAGGTAGCATGAGGTCCTTTTCTACTGAGGGGTATATGAAAGGTGAGAATATCACAACCCAAAACTTCATCCAGAGAAGCAGAATTAAAATCAGGATCTCTTTCCTGCCGGGGCGGATCATAAATCACACAGTCAATTTCGAACCCGGAAAGCAGCTTGGTAACCGCTGACCCGGCTTTTCCGACACCAATCACCCCGACTTTCCCAAAGGCCTGATCAGGTTGCTTTGCTTCTCTCCAAAGTAGTATGGCTGTCAGCACGTATTCGGCTACCGCCCGGGCATTACACCCATTGGAGCTGGCCAGGGTAATTCCCTTTTGTTCAAGGTGTTCATTATCCAGATGGTCGGTACCCGAGGATCCAGTCCCGATAAATTTCAGCCCGGATGGAGGATTCGGGAAAGTTTCTGCCGTTAAATGGGTTACGGTTCTTAACAGCATAGCATCAGCCTGTGTAAGATCCGGAATTCCCTTTGAAGGGTCGTACAGAGAGAGCTCTGTTTGGGGTGGGATGAGCTCCTTGATTTTATACAGATTTTGGTCGGCTGAAACGTGTATCAAAAAATGCTGATTGAGTGAGAAAAAAAGTTTGATTAAGCCTATACTGCGATATGGATTCAAAATACAATATAGTTTCACTTATTCGCAAAAAACGGGATGGAAAAACCCTCGAGAAAGAGGAGATTCAGCATCTCATTAAATTGTATACGGCTGATAAGATTCCCGATTATCAGATAAGTGCCTTTCTGATGGCGGCTTTTTTAAAAGGGATGAACGACGAGGAATCAGCTGCTTTTACCGAAGCCATGTTGCATTCCGGGGAAATCGTAGACCTTTCTCATGTTTCGGGAAAGAAGGTAGACAAGCATTCCACCGGTGGGGTTGGTGATAAACTTTCACTCATTTTAGCTCCCATTGTAGCTGCCGCCGGAGTTCCTGTGCCTATGATATCGGGTCGAGGACTTGGGCATACAGGTGGAACTTTGGACAAGCTGGAGTCTATACCCGGCTTTACAGTGGATATGGATCTTGCCCGGTACAAAGAAATTATCGGGAAGCACGACTTGGTACTGGCCGGCCAAACCAAAGAAATAGCTCCGGCTGATAAGAGATTGTATGCTCTTCGTGATGTAACGGCAACCGTAGAATCTATTCCACTGATTGCAGGGAGCATTATGAGTAAGAAACTTGCTGAAGGAATCGACGCTCTGGTATTGGATGTGAAAGTAGGTTCCGGCGCTTTTATGAAAACAACCGAAGAGGCTATCAAGCTTGGGGAAGCATTGGTTGGAATTGGCACTCAGTTTGAAAAGGAAACCATCGCTTATGTGACGAATATGAATCAGCCGCTGGGATATAAAATTGGCAACTGGCTGGAAGTGGAAGAATGTATTGACGCTATGCATGGCAACGGCCCGGATGATATCATGGAAATTACCCATTTACTTGCGGGAACTATGATTTACCTCGGTGGGAAAGCCGGGGATGTTTCTGAAGGAATTGAGCTCAGTAAAGAGCAAATTGAAAACGGAACGGCCTTTCAAAAATGGCTGGATATTGTAGAAGAACAGCATGGTGATGTGGAAATGATTAAATCACCCCAAAAATACCCCAAAGCCCAATTCGAGTTTGAGATTAAGGCGAAACAGGAGGGCTATGTATCAGCTATGGATTCCTTTGAAATAGGGATGGCTTCGGTAGAACTCGGTGCCGGCCGTAAAACCAAAGAAGATGACGTAGATCCACAGGCCGGAATTGTGCTTCAAAAGAAAGTTGGAGACAAAATCTCAAAAGGTGAAACAATTTTGACCGGACTTACGAACAAGCCATCAGCAATAGACGCTGCAAGCGAGCAATTATTCGGGGCAGTTACTATTGCCGAAACTAAACCCGAAGCAGTGCATTTGGTGAGTCATACAATAGACAAAAAAGGCAGCAGGGCATTTGAGCTTTAACTGCTTGAAATACACTAATAATCGGTTAATTTAGTTTGTAGTTTAACAGGGCATTCAAAAATAAAGGAAAGTACTATGTTTCAACGATTTATCCGCGCAATCAAATCCATGTTTGGTGGCTTAATAAGCTCAATGGAAGACCCAAAACTCATCCTTGAGCAAAACATCCGGGATCTGAATGATCAAATTCCCCAGATGAACGAAAATATAGCAACGGTAAAAGCCAACCTGCTGATGCTCCAAAAAGAAATGAATCGTAACGAAAAGGCGATTCAGGATTTGACGGCAAAAGTGAAGTCTGCAATCCAGGCCGATCGTGATGATATTGCCGAGGGGTATGCGCTTCAGTTAGAGAAAGCAAAAGAAAATTATGCACACACCAAAGATCAGCTTGCTTTTGCTGAGAAAGCCTACGAGAAAGCGATTAAGGTGAAAAAAGTATTCATGCGTGAAAAAGATCGCAAGATTCAGGAAGCCAAAGAAGCATTGCGGGCAAGCGAGCGCTCCGAATGGCAAGCCAAGATTGCGGATACGCTGGAACAGTTTGAAGTGGGCGGAATTGATGCTACCCATGATGAGATGATTAACCGAATCAACGAGCAGTCGGCCAAGAACGAAGCCCGTATGGAAATCGCACTCGATAGTATTGATACCGAAACTATGGAAATCGAAGCGAATGCTGAAAAACTGCGTGCCAAGTCCTTAGTAGAACAGTTTAAGATGGAAATGGGCGAGAAGAGTGGGTCCATCAATATGGATGAAGAAGAACCGGCCAAGGAAAAAGACAGCTCCAAAACGGTGGGCAACAAAGAAAAAAGCAGTTCATAGTTATAGGAAATCGCCATGAGCAGCAAAAGCGAACAAGAACGGGAACGCCTCAAAGAAGAATACAAAGAGCATTATCGGCGTATTAAAGAGGCGAAACAACGGCTGAAACGAGCCGAGCAGAAAGGGAAGATATCTCAGGCCGTCAACAATATGAATGCCGATAATCTGCTGGAAACCGTAGATGAGTTTCTTGGTAAAGTACGTGAGAAAGTCACCAATGTGGAAGCCCGCCTTGATGTTGCCATGGACAGCCTGGAAGATGAAGACACCACAGCCGGCAGTAAAATCAAGAAAGAAGAGCTTGACGAAGAGCTGAAGAAGCAGAAAGCCAAGCAGACCCTGAAGCAAGTGAAGGCCGAAATGGGCATGCTCTATAATGAGATCGAAAAACATGCCGATGAAATCCGTACCGAGAAAACCATTGGTAACAAAAAGCCGTCTTCAGATAGCAAAGATAATTCATCAGAACCTGAATCATGAGTGACGAACTGAATATCAATTATACCCGGGAAGCCTTCATGAACCCCATTAACTTAGGGGTGCTGCTGGTTTCCACACTTACGGCTTTTTTTATGACCGGCCTGGGAGATTTTTCCAGCCTTTTACTCACTTCTGTGTTCGGCCTGGAACTCATGTACCTGGGAATTGTCCCTAAACTGCCCCGCTTCCGTAAAAAGCTGGAGCTGAAGAAGATCAAAGAGCGCCATGCAGCCAATAACGAAAAAGAGCTGTTTCAGTCGCTGGACAATAAGTCGCAAAAACGATTTCTGGTACTGAAGCACCTGGCTAAACTGGTGCAGGAAAACTTTGAGAAGTTACCGTATAGTTCGCAGGGTTTGCTGGATAACATCGGAAAGAAGATTGATGAGCTGCTCGGAAATTACCTGACTCTGCTTGATTTGATTAAACGGTATGAAGTATATCTGAATACGTCTCTGGAGAGCAGCCTGAAAGAAGAAGTAATACGGCAAATTGAGGAAATCAAGACACTGGAATCGGAGAAGCTCAAGCGCACAAAAGCCCGCCGTGTTGCTATCATGCAAAAGCGACTCAAGAAATTTAACGTGGCCAAAGAGAAATACCTGGTGTGTGAAACGCATCTGGAAACCATCGAAGATGCCGTCAGGTATATCTATGAGCAGTCTATGACCATGAGTAACCCGGAAGAAATTGGCTTCCAGCTTGATAACCTGCTCACCGAAGTGGAGGAAACTTCACAATTGATTGACGACTTAGATCAGGATATTTTACCCGAGTACACTACCGAATGGGAGAACGATCTGGATTTTGATTCCATTTTGGATGAACTCTCAGATGAGGTACAAACGGAAATAAAACCCGCTAAGAAAGTCAAAGAATAAAATATGGACCAGGTTTACGAAACGCTTCTTGTTGAAGTCGATGAATCAGGCATTTGTACGCTTACCATTAACCGCCCCGACAAACTCAACGCTCTGAACAATCAGGTGTTGGATGAGCTCGATGAAGCCATTGATGCCATCAAAGAGAATTATCAGGTGAAGTCGCTGGTGATTACCGGGGCAGGAGAAAAGGCTTTTGTAGCCGGTGCTGATATCAAAGAATTAAGTGCTCTGGATCCGGTTTCCGGAGAAAAAGTATCTAAAAAAGGTCAGGATATTTTTCAAAAGATCGAAGACCTGACTATTCCGGTGATCGCAGCTGTAAACGGATATGCTCTTGGGGGCGGATGTGAACTGGCGATGGCTTGTCATCTGAGAATTGCGTTTGAGAAAGCCGCCTTTGGTTTGCCGGAAGTTAGCCTGGGATTGATTCCCGGTTATGGTGGTACACAACGACTGACTCAGCTTGTGGGTCGCGGAAAAGCACTGGAACTGATTATGACCGGCCGACAGGTAAAAGCGGATGAAGCTTTTAACATTGGTCTGGTAAATCAGGTTACCGAACATTCCGCCGTTGATGAGGCCAAATCGATGCTGAGCAAAATCATGAAACAGGGGCCTTTAGCCATTAAAAACGCTATTCAGGCCGTTCAGGGAGCTGGTTCCGGCCAAGGTTTTGAAACAGAAGCCCGGCTGTTTGGAGAATTATGTGGTACGACTGATTTTAAGGAAGGTACCGGCGCTTTTCTTGAAAAGAGAAAACCTAACTTCTCCGGTAAATAGAAACGAACTGATTGTTGAATGAAAGACGAACCTCCATCGGGTAGCACATTTCTTTTTCTCTTCACACCTAATAAAAACAGGGGTAAGCTATGATTGAGTTTGCCCTGATTGTCATAACCGTACTTTTAAGTGGCTTTTTCTCAGGATCGGAAATCGCCTTTGTTACGGCCAATAAGCTTAAGCTGGAAGTGGCCTCACGGAAGAATAACTTTCTTTCCAATTCCATAGAGTTTTTTACCCGAAAGCCGGAGACTTTTCTGACTACAACGCTGGTAGGGAATAACATTGTGAATGTACTTTATGCTACGTTCATGGCCATCTTTCTAGTAGAGCCGATTCAGGTATATGGAGAAGCCTGGTTTGGTGTGGTTCCTTCCGAAATTCAGGTCTTGATAATTCAGACCATCATCGCATCTGTGGTTATTATGTTGTTCGGCGAGATTTTACCAAAGGCCATTTTCCGGGCACTGGCCGATAATATGATTGCCATAATCTCCATCCCGCTTCGCTTTGCGTATTACTTGTTTCGCCCGCTCATTGAGATTTCGAAAGGCTCATCCAATATCCTGATCCGATGGCTGGTGAGCGATGCCGAGGTGGTGGAAAGCTATTACCGCCGGCAGGATGTGGAAATGATTTTTAAGGAACTGAGGGACAGCGGGGGGAGTGAAGATATTGACGAGGATGACTCCGAGATACTGCACAATGTCCTGGAGCTTTCCAATAAAAGGGTAAAAGACTCCATGATACCCCGTATCGAGATTGAGGCGGTTGAAAAAGAGACACCAATTGAAGAGGTAACTGCACTTTTTATACAATCGGGTCATTCCAAACTGCCGGTTTACCGGGAATCTATTGACGATGTGATTGGCGTTGTATTTGCGCACGATTTCTTTCATAATCCGAAAAGCCTCAACGAAATTATCAGGCCCGTTAAGCTGGTGCCGTCGAGTAAGAAATCGAAGGATCTGCTTACTGAGTTCCGCCAGTCAAATATGTCGGTGGCTATTGTTTTGGATGAATACGGAGGAACCGCCGGTATGGTAACCATCGAGGACTTGCTGGAAGAGGTAGTGGGGGATATTCAGGACGAGTATGATGTGGAGGATGAAATCATGAAGAAACTTTCCGAAAACACCTATGTGGTAAGCGGGAATGTGGAAATTCATGAGCTGATGGAAAAATTTGAAGAAATTGAACTTCCGCTGGAACCTTCTGAGTATGATACCGTAGCGGGATTCATTATCAATCATTTAGGGCGTATTCCAAAAGTAAATGAGGAAGTGGTGATTGAGGGCAAAAAATTCATTATCAGTAAAGCCACACCCAGCCGCATTGAAACGGTTAAGCTCATTTTAATTGAGTAACAAAGTTACATAGACACAAAGAAGCTTTGCACTATGTAACTTTGTTACTTATTCACTTTGAAACTTAAAGAATATGTTTGATCACTACCCAAAATGGTCGCAGGAATTTGCCCGGAAATATCTGAGCAGAACCATCAACCAGTTTATACTGCATGGTAATGTGCACGATTTGGTACCACTGAAAACAGATGAGGGAACCGAGTTTAATCGACTGAAATCGTTTCTATCGGATGAATTTTTCGGGGCACGTGATTTCGTGATCTTCTACGATCGTGCATCCGGTATTTATTTTCGGGACAAGGAATCGCAGGCCGATTTCAATCAGGCCATAGCCGGGCGGGATAGCCTGGTGGGCACCGAATTTGCCAAGAAGATGCCGAAGGACCCTGTACGGGTGATGTCGCTGCTTGAGCAATATTTCCGCCTCCGCCTTGATCAAAAGAAAAGCGTGGCGCTGATTATCGATTATGCCGAAACCATTGTGCCGATGAGCGATGCGGCTTCCATCGGGAATGAAGACCGGACATCCATGGTGTATTTATCACGATGGGCGCATGACCCTATGTTTCTGGCTTCCGATTTTACCACGGTGATGATAACTGAGAATCTGGCCGACCTGAATAAGACTCTCGTTCAAAACCCATACACAACCGACATAAAGATCAACATTCCGGGTGAGCAAGAACGAAAACAGTTCATTGAGTTTGAGACAAAGAATGATGATTGGAAAGAAATTTCTGCCGTTAAACCGGACATCATTGCACAGCAAACGGCGGGGCTGAATTTTGTGAACATTCGCAGCGTATTATCTCATGCCCGGGAAAACAAAGAGAAGATTACTTTTGAGGGGCTTTCTGAGACCAAGAAAGAGCTGATTGAAGCCGAAGCTTATGGACTGCTGGAGTTTGTGGAAACCGAGTATAGTCTGGATAATGTAGCAGGTCATAAGCATGTTAAATCACATCTTCGTCAGGCTGTAAAAGCATTGAAAGCCGGCCGGCAGGATGTGATGCCGATGGGGTATTTGGTTTGCGGTCCGGTAGGAACCGGTAAAACCTTTTTGGTAACCTGTTTTGCCAGCGAGGTTGGCATCCCCATGGTGAAGCTGAAGAACTTCCGAAGCCAGTGGCAGGGGGTGACTGAAGGAAACCTGGAGAAGATCCTTTCTCTGCTTAAAGCGATGGCCCCTGTAGCGGTTATGATTGATGAAGCCGATGCTTACCTTGGCGACCGTGATGCCAGCGGAGATAGCGGAGTTTCCAGCCGGGTATTCTCCCAGATTGCCACCTTTATGAGTGATACCACCAATCGCGGACGTATTGTCTGGTTCCTGATGACAGCCCGACCCGACCTCATGCCTATTGACCTCAAACGACAGGGAAGAGCGGAGGAGCACCTTGCCCTGTTCCCACCTCATACCAATGAAGAACGGGTAGAACTCTTCGAAGCTATGCGCAAAAAAACCGGTCTGCAAATGACCGAAGTATACATTCCCGCCGTAATCGAAGAAGGCTTCAAAACCTTTTCAGGAGCGGATATGGAGGCGGCTTTAACCAGGGCCAAGTTCCGTGCCGCTGCCGAAGGCAAGAAGAAAGTGACACCCGAAATTCTGGATGCAGCTCTGGCCGATTTCCTTCCGCCAACCTATCCGGAGGAAGTGGAGCTTCAGACCCTGAGTGCGGTGATTGAGTGTACCTCTAAGGAATTGCTACCTGAACGGTACAGAGAAATGAACCGGGATGAGATTTTGTCAAAAATTGATGAATTGAAGTTTCGGGTGGGGTAGATTTAATTCCCGAAGCTAAAGTTTTTTGGATTAAGCAGCCCAAGTTCGTTGGGCTGCTTTTTTGCTATACAATCAAAAATACCGCTTATCTATATATAGCATGTGCTGAGCTCTTGTGAGTCGTTTCTTATCTGTATTCAAAAGAAAATTGTAACAAATCACTGTTACATCTCTCTTTACGAGAAATACGTTAAATTTTTAGGGGAATGAGGTACATACTTACAGTTTTTGTTGCTTTAATAATTCTATCAGACCTACGTGCACAGGTGGTTATAAAAGAAAAAGTGATTATTTCTCCAATAAAAAGCGAAACCACCAAAGAAAGGGCTAAAACAATGGAGTTACTGCCATTAGATAACCCTTCTTTGATTCAATTAGATTTCAACAGATTTCTGGTAGTACGAAGCGGCAACTTATCCTTTAGGCTAAACTCCGGACAAAGTATTCCGAATTATCGACTTGAGGGTGACAGTCTTTTGGTTACCCTTTTTAAACCTAACGGTACTGTTAATGAACTGCCTTCAAAAACTTATCATAATCAGTTAATTGCTCCCTACCTGACCACCAACCGATTTGGTACAGATTCTACCTACTGGTATCAAAAGTTCTCAGAGGAATATTCTGATAATTTTTTTAACAGTACCTATGTAAGTAACCTGAATTGTGTCGTTTTAGGGGCGAATCATACGAAAAAGGAAGAGATGAGACCGATACTGACTTTTCTCAATATCAATCTCTGTATTCCACTTTAGGCATGTACGAAGTTGATTATTTCCCAAATAACGACCCTGATAACGAACTCAAAACGAAAGAATGTAACTTTCGGCGGGAGATATTGCTAAAAACAAGCCAGCGAATAAAGGCATACGGAGCTTCATTAACATATGCCAATTTAGAATTAAATCACGGTAATTATAGTAGTAATAAGACTTCCGGGAGTGCAGTTTATACCACAGAAGAAACCTGGACTGATTACTTGGTTCGGTGGGATTCCCGCCCTATTCAAAGAACAAAAATTCAGGAGATAGATGGATTAAAAACAGACGACTCTGGTAATCATATTATTGTAGATTTAGCTGAATATATGCAGGATCAGCTAACGAATTTAGCTACCGAACATCGTTTTATTATTGCTCCTTCCCAAACTACTTTCCTTTCATTCACTATAGCATCTATTGGAGCAAATGTATCTGAAATAAAATTCGAATTGCAAAATGATAATCCTGAACCCGAAGAGACTACAGTAGAAATAGGTTTTGTAGACGCTGGGGATATTATTCAAATAGGCACAAAGCTATTTCCAAGGGCTGATTTTTTTAGCGGAAGAGGAATTGATGAGAATACGGGAAGCGAGGTATATCCTACAGAGTATGAGAAAAGTATTCGGGTCAACCCATATTACCGGAAAGACATTTCCCTGAACGCCGATATCCTATTTGAACCAGAGAATGATAGCGGTGAAGTTTCTTTAAAGGTAAGTTTGGGTACCTCTAAGGAAGAACTAAACCAAAACAATATCATAGTCAGTCCGGGAGATTCAGTTTACGCCGCTATTGGGTTCGAATTTGCTAACGGAGCCGTACGCAAGCCCGAACCCTATCAGGTAAGATTATCTGAGATTTTTGAAGGAGGGGAGTTCGGCAATCTCACAACTATTGCTCCTGATACTTTTTTAGTTACAACAATCGACAGTCTCGACTCTGATTCAGCGGTTATAAAAACACGGTTTTCGGCAGATATTGGAGGGGGAATCATTTTTGGAAAAGTGAAGCCCTATGAAAACGACAATAAAAGTGCTTCTCAACATTCCAAAACACTCCACGCAAACACCACTCCAACAGCGGAGGCATCGGGCATTTCTGAAGAAGATTGTGTTGGTTCAAATCCTACAAGGCAGAATATTTATTATGGGTGTGGTATTATCACCATCAAGCAAATTTCCGGCTTATACGCTAAGGCCGAACCTGATAGGGTAACACCTGGTGAAACTACAGAATTATCTGTTCAGTACATCACCCCTCTGGCTGATACTGTCGATTTCCAAGCCGGCCAGCCATTCCAGGTTTCTTTAGCTGATTCTTCCGCTCAGTACGGAGATTTGATCTCAGCGGATAATGCAGATACATCAGATGTTCTTACAGATGTGTTGCAAGGTTTCCGTTTTATTGCTGATTCGGCTATTACAGATACAGTCAACGTTGTTATTGAAATTAGTACGGAATATGAAGGGAAAGTATTAAGAGAAGATGTTTCAGTGAACATTCAGCCATCTATACAGATTGAAATAATGTTACCAGATTCAGCTCAGGTTTGGCCAACTTTAAGAGATGGTAGAAATCCAAATAATCGAAATGTTGAGAACTTTGCAATCTCTGTAACCCAAAACGGGCAATCTGTTAAAGACTTTCAGGTTGAAATATCAGCACGAATACTCCCGAATACAGGCGGACATGCTCATGAAAATGTAACGCACCAAAATCTTATCAATCGGTTGGGAACATTTAGGAATTCAGAAACGAATGAATCGAATACAGATTTCTTAATAACAACTTCAAATCTTCAAGGAATGGCAAACATCGAATACACTGCGATGGAAATTAGCTCCGAGCTTGAGATTAGAGCATCATCAACTGAAAACGAAAATATTTTTGCACTTGATACACTGGAAGTTAGAGTTCCAAACTTAGTAAACTTCAGTGGGAATGGAGCATATACTCTAACTGGGGGAGATGCTGCACTACATGAAAACGCTGACACTCATTATCTAATTAGTCAGATGGCGGTTGACAGTCTGATAAGTGCCTCAAATGCTTTTTCTGTAGCCTCTTGGAATAATACAGGGGATATGCGACTAAATGATATGAGTCTTCCATGGGGAGGAATATTTGATTTTGTAGAAGACCGCTCCTGGCTACCCCCTCATGACTCGCACCGCTATGGACGAGATGTTGATATTGAAAATATTTCTCACCGTGATACTACTGTTATTGTTCTAAACCCAGAAACAGGTATTGAAAGAGAAAGAACTGTCCTTGTTTTTGAATCAGTATGGTTCAGTAATTATCAAAGGCTCATGCGAAACAGAAATTGGAGATTTATTAATGAGGGTCAGCAGGATCCATTTCGGCACCCTGAAAGAGATCAGGTTGGAATTAGATATTCACACTTTAGATGGTTAGGTAATTGATATGTATAGTAAAATTTTAAACTTAATCTGGTTATTTTTGATTTTATATTTTTGTTCAACAGTTATCGAGGCTCAAATTCCTCGCCCTGATAAGGCCTATGGTGTTTTTTCTGTATCTGTTGACGAAGTCGATACTTTAGGTACATCTTTAGGATATTCCTATTTACTTAGGAACTCAGAACAGAGCGAACAAGTTTTAGATGCATTTACAATTTTTATAAGTGATCCAGCATTTAAAAAGAACCCGAATCTCATTAAGTATCAAGGTTTAAAAAAATGGTACCTTGATGGTATTGCTACTAATGGAGCGATATTTGGGGCTGCAGCCTCCAGAATTATTGAACTTCCACCTGAAAATGGATTAGAACCTAAAGAAAAGATCAATTTCAAGCTTTTCTCAAATGGTTTACCGGCAATAGTACCCTTCTATACTGAAGGTTTTACTCCTCCAATTACTTTTGAGCTCTTAGATACTTTATATGCTCAAGGGTATACTGATGAAGAAATTTTCCTGGATTGGAAAGAGGAATCCTATAAAGGAATTACTATCTCACCTAAAGTGTGGGCGGAGGATTTTGATACTTCGATATTTCTGGATAGCCTGGATTCTTATCAACACCGCTCCTGCGAAGAACTGGGTTGGATCACCAACAAGGGCATCTGCAACAGCCTTGAGGTCAAACTTCGCAATGTTCGTCGCCACCTTGAGCGGGACAAACCCAAACAGGCCCGGAATGTGCTCAATGCTTTTATCAATCAGGTTGAAGCACAGCGAGGTAAGCACATCACCGAAGAGGGGTATGCACTGCTGTATTTTAATGCGGAGTATTTGATGGATAAGCTGGATTCTGGCGGGGAGACTGATATGAATTTATCGAAAGCTTTTGCCCTGATCATTACAGCTATCATTGGAACATTGCCGGCTGCAGCTCAAACTTATACCATTCCTTTTGCCAGTAAAGGAAATACGCTTCAGCTGGAAGTAGTAAATTATGGTCAGGAAAGCGGGCAGGGTCTTTTAGTACAAGCAGTAGAAATACCGGATTGGATATCTCTTTCAGCTGATAAACTGCATTTAGATAATATTTCATCCGGTGAAGGCCAAATAATTACCTTTCATTTTGATGCGGGTGAGCAGGTTGAAGTGGGAGAGGTTCATACGCTTGTCTTTCATATTATTCAAAGTGGGGAGGTTATCGGAGAGAAGAAGTTTAAGCTTACCAGTTCAGCCCCGGCGAACTTCGAGTTGTTTGCGAATTATCCCAATCCTTTTAACCCAGCGACCACGATTTCTTACCAACTTCCCGAGCAGACCAAAGTGACGGTTCAGATTTTTAATATTCTCGGACAGTTGGTGAGCGAACCGGTGAATGCTTCTCAAAAACCCGGTAAGTATCAATTTCTTTGGAATGCATCTCAATATGCCAGTGGGGTGTATTTATATCGTTTTGTGGGAAAAACACAAAGCGGGAAACAGCTCATGGAACAGCGTAAAATGCTATTGGTGAAGTAGAGGCATCATTTTATACTGGAAGCCGGAGCTTCCATAAGGCGTTCCGAACGGGACGTTCGGAACGAGAAAAAATGGATCGGGATGAGATTTTGTCCAAGATTGATGAGCTGAAGTTCAGAGTTGGTTAAAAGCCGCTCTAAATAGTACCACTTTAGTCTAAAGAAGTGCTATATGAGTTCATCTTAATATCGATTGAAAAAACCTTGTTGGGTGTTTGGGGTGAATCAGTAAACTCAGACGTTAAGTCCTGGTTAGTATAGATACCGCAGAGGGTATTGCTCACGCGGTATATCTTATTTCTTTTTTCAGGTGGTGTGCCATCCATAATAGCCGAGATTACCTCATATCGGTAACCCTCAAAACCTCCGCCACAGTCATGCCATACAATCACTGAATCTTCATTACGTAGGAGTTTGAAGGCATTCATAGTATCGGACTTAACGCCTTTATAAGTATGATCTCCGTCAACAAAAATCACATCGAATTTTTGGTTAAGTTGGTCGAAATCATATTCTAATGAATTGGCTTCAATATGGGTCACATTAGGAGTTTCACTTGAAAACAAGCGCTGTAAATCTGCTGCTTTTTTATTCATACCCATTGATAACATATCATCTTTAGACAAAGAAACAGAGGTGCATTTTGAAGCAACTTTTGCCACATTGACTAAGCTTTCACCTCTCCAGGAACCGATCTCAAGGTAGTTACAATTTTCATATTTTCGACATAAAGCCATTAACAAAGCAATATCTATAGGTCGTGAACTTCCGTTTAAATAAGTATAATTTTGTATGCTTTCATTGATATCAACTAAATCTTGAAGGTCTACAAAGGGAAGGCCTATTTGCTTGTATTGATTTTTAAAACTCAAGCGTTTATCTGCTTCTTTTGTGTAGTTAAGTAAGCTTTTTAAAATTTTTTTCTGATCTTTAAACAAAAGTTTGAAGAATGGGATAACAGCCTCTCTTGGATTCATAAAATGAAATAAGTTTTGATTAGATATTACAAGATAATATAAGTCGGTTTTATAGTATTTCCAGATACCAATATTTTATAGATAGTTATTTTAAAAAAATATTTTTACCTATAATTTCTTAGTACCAACACAAACTTCTTTTGAAAATTGATGAGCTAGATTTTAGTGTTGGTTAAAGCTTAATCCCCAAAACTAATCCCAACTCCTTTAGCGGTCTGTACCAAAAAGCTGTCCGGATCGACGAGGTTGTTGCCTTTGGCGGCTTCGGATAGCGGGACTGCCACAATTTCCTGATCGATAAAGGAAACCATTTTTCCGTACTCGCCATCAATTGCCAGTTCCATGGCTTTCACCCCAAACTGGGTGGCAAGGATGCGGTCGAAGGCCTCGGGTTTGCCTCCGCGCTGCAGATGTCCGAGTACCATTTCACGAATGTCATGCTCAAATCCGGCCGATTTCAACTGATCGGACAATTGATAAGCAATTCCGCCAAGGCGTTTGTTGCGGTAGCCAACTTCATCGCTTTCACGGGCAACTACAGAACCCTCTTTGGCTTTGGCTCCTTCGGCAATCACAATAATGGCAAACCCACGTCCATCTTTATACCGTTTGTTGACTCGCTCCAGCACCTTGCCGACGTCATAAGGAATTTCCGGGATCAGGCAAACTTCAGCTCCACCAGCAATAGCGGAATGCAGGGCAATCCACCCGGCGCCGCGCCCCATTACTTCCAGAATCATCAGCCGGTGGTGACTTGAAGCGGTGGTAACCAGTTTATCCACGGCATCAGTGGCAATATCCACAGCGGTTTGGAACCCGAAGGTGTAGTCGGTTGATGATAAGTCATTATCGATGGTTTTGGGAACGCCGATTACATTCAGGCCTTTTTCCTGCAACTGGTGACTGATTTTCTGCGAACCATCTCCACCAATATTTATGACAACCTCAAAGCCTTCCCTTTTCAGATAATCGATCATCTCGTCGGAGCGGTCTTCTGTAGTCCATGAACCGTCTTCTTGCTTTACCGGCCAGTTAAAAGGTCCGCCTTTGTTGGTGGTCTTCAGCATGGTTCCGCCTTTGGCGTGTATACCGGCCACTTCCTGATCAGTCAGCCGGATGATTTCTTTTGGGGTACGCAGAGCTCCGTTGAAGGCTTCAATGCTGCCATAAACCTCCCAGTCATTGGTTTGAGCCGCGCGCTTTACGATGGCCCGGATTACGGCATTCAGCCCGGGGCAATCACCGCCACCGGTTGTGACAAGGACTTTCTTCATAATTATTTTTCTTGATGAGATTCAGCGAATAAAATAAACGATTCTGGATGAATTAATAATAGGTAGAAGAGCTATAAAAAAAGGGGCATGCCAGACTAATGCTTCCCCTGTACAAGCGGAGTTTATCTGCATCGTTTTGTTGGGAAAACAACGAGTGACAAGCAGGTTGTTGAACAACGTAAAATGCTACTGGTGAAGCAGAAATGTCTTCTATACGTGAAGCAGGAGCTTCCAAAAGGCGTTCCGAACGTGGACGTTCGGAACGAGTACAAATGAGGACTACAATAAAAAGGGGGTGGGCGGACCGGACTAACGTGCCCGAAACGAAAAGGGATTCACAGTCATTTACCTTACTGACATTCAATTCAAAAAAAGAGAATGAAGGTATTAGTAATAGGAGCAAACGGACAAATAGGAAGCAGGTTGGTACATCAATTGAATGACGCCGGACATAATCCGGTGGCGATGGTCCGGAAAGAGGAACAAGTTGAGCAGTTTAAAGAGCATGGAATAGACACGGTTCTGGCAGATCTGGAAGAAGATTTCAGCCATGCTTATGAGAACATAGATGCGGTGGTGTTTTCAGCCGGTTCCGGTGGACACACCCCGAAATCTCAGACTAAGGTCATTGACCGGGATGGTGCCATCAAAGCCATTGATGAGGCAGAAGAATCGGGTGTTAAGCGATTCATTATGGTGAGTGCGCTCAAGGCCAATCGTGACCCGGAAACATGGTCGGAAACCATGGAGCATTACTACGATGCCAAGGCCAAAGCCGATGAATATCTCAGAAATTCCGATCTCAACTACACGGTGCTGATGCCGGGCCGGCTGACTAATGAGACTGGTACAGGTAAAGTAGAATTGAAGGAGCGGATTGAGGACATAGATACCAAAACCATAACCCGTGATGATGTGGCCTCGGTTATTGTGGAATTGCTGGATGAGGAACAAAGCTCAGGAAAAAGCCTGGAGCTGCTTCAGGGTGAGAGGTCAATCAAACAAGCCATTTCCGACCTGAGCTAAAGTTAGCAGATAGAAAAACCCCGGATAGCGATCAGAAATCCGGGGTCTAGGGTATAATACGAGTAGTTTTAGAAATGCTGAATAACTACTTATTCTACAATTAGTTTACCTTTCATAAGCGCGTAGTGGCCGGGGAAGCTGCAAATGTAATCGTAGGTTCCGGCTTCCGGAGCTGTAAACTCGATGGTAGTTTCCTGTCCGCCACCAATCAGTTTGGTGTGTACAATTACATCTTCGGTGCCTTCCGGGATGTACTCGTTGCCAGCTGCTTTGGAAGCTGCTGATCCGAATGCCTGAATGTCAACGCCTTGCTTAAGCAGAACCCAGTTGTGGCCCATAGCTGCTTTTGGAAGTTTTCCAACATGCTTCAGGGTTAATACAACAGTCTGTCCTGCTTCTACTTTGATTTCACTTAAATCGAATTGCATTCGGTCGTTACTCTCGATGGTTACTTCCACCTTATCCTGAGCTTGTACCGTTGTAGTAAATGCAAAAGCAAAAATTGCTAATAAAGAAAATAGAGTTCTCATGGTATTCGTCTGTTTTATTAGTTGCGGTACCAAAGTGTGGTTACCGACCTGTTTTAATTTTGTTGATCAAAAACTAACCATGCATTGTGAATATTTTGTGAAGGTGAGGAGAATAGTTTAATCCCGATTTTGCTTAAATCAATTGAAGCATTTTTTGGTTCTATTCAGTCAATACTTCTGAAATACAAATGAATGCAATTTTCGCGCGGCTTTCCCATCAAAAAGAGATTAGAATTTCTACCCCTGATCAGATTTAGACACTGAAATAAAATTCTATCCGGCTGTTTTTAATTGAATAACAAAATCGGGAAATACTTCAACCGTAAAGTTTAACCACATGGTTGATAAAGTGCTTTTTCAGGTGTAGATTTGATGCAGAATCAATCAAATACAGATATGACTGACAGAGAAAAGGACACAGAAGAACTGATTTTTGAAGCTGCATCCCGCGTTTTCCAAAAGGATGGCTATGCCGGCGCCCGCATGCAGCAAATTGCGGATGAGGCTAATATCAATAAGTCGATGCTTCATTATTACTATCGCAGTAAAGACAAATTATTTCGGGCGGTTTTTCAACAGCAACTGGCACACTTTTTTCCCACCATATTCGAACTTTTAGGTTCAGAGCTTACTCTGGATAAGAAGGTGCCCAGGCTGATTGATGCCTATTACAACTTCCTGCAAGACAATCCTAAAGTAGTGCAGTTTATCATACAGGAAATGAATAATCATCCGGGTGAATTTCGAAAATTTATGAGCGAAAGGAATATTCAACCACCTGAAAGTTTTGCTGATCAGATAAAGAAAGAAGTTGAAGCCGGCAATATGGATCCGGTTGAGCCGCGGCAATTACTAATCAGCATGGTCGGGTTGATTCTGTTTCCCTTCATAGCCCAGATGATGGTAAAAACGGTTTTTGACCTGAAAGAACAGGAGTACATCAAATTTCTTAAAGACCGGAAATGGTTTCTTACTGATTTTATACTGAATGCCATTAATTATAGAAAGCCATGAATACGCTACTCGCTTCTTTGCTGATATTTACTTTTGTGTATCAAAATGCTCCGGAGGATTCTATTTCTCTGAACTACTGCTATCAACAGGCTGAAGCACACTATCCCGTGGCGAAGAATGTGGCACTTCAGGAACAGATAGCAGAGCTGAATATCCGTATAGCCAACACCGGGTATTACCCACAGGTTTCTTTCAAAAGCAAGGCAACTTATCAATCGGAAGTAACCGAATTCGGATTACCGGGAGGAGGTCCGCCTCCGGTTAGTAAAGATCAGTATGAAGCAGCTATTCAGGTGAACCAGAATATTTATTCCGGTGGTGCAGTTGGCATTCGAAAAGATCTGGAACGCACCCGGGGAATGCACCAGGTACTTTCAACCAAAGTAGAACTTCACCAGGTAAGGGCTCAAATCGATCAGGTGTACTTTGGGATTTTGCTTTCTAAACAGCAGATGGAAGCTACGAAATTGATGTTCTCGGAATTAGACGAACGTCTTAAAAGTGTTCGATCCAAAGTAGAAAATGGGGTTCTGTTGAAAAGTCAGCAGTTGATCCTGGAAGCGGGACTTATCAAAGCAAAGCAGGATTCGGCAAACATCATGGCAAATATAAAATCAGGGTACCACGTGCTGGGTGAGTTGATAGGGGAAGAGCTGGATGCATCCACTAAACTGACGCTTCCCGATCCGGTTTCTGAAGGAGAAATAACTGATGTAGAAAGACCGGAAATGGCCCTTTTTGAAAATTCTGTAAAGGCATTGGAGCAGCAAAAGAAATTGGCTCAAACCGGAAAAATCCCACGTATTTCGGCATTTGGAACCGCTGCTTTTGGACGTCCCGGACTAAACTTCCTGAACGATGACTTCCATGATTACTACATGATAGGCCTGCGTTTAAACTGGAATTTGATGGACTTCCTGAATGCTGATGAGCAGAAAGAAGTGCTGAATATCCGGCAGAAAACCATCAGGCAAAACGAAGAGTCATTTACCCTTCAGCTTCAGACCCAATTGAGCAGCATTGAGGAGCGAATCGAAGCCATTAAAGAGAACATTATCCGTGATAAAGAAATCATTGAAATCAGGGAGCAGGTGGTAGCTGAAAGTTCCAATCAGTTTGAGAATGGGGTGATTACGGCAACAGAATACATCACCGAGCTAACCAATGCCAACCGGGCCCGGCTTTCTTTACTTACAAATGAAATCAAATTAGTTCAGGCCAGGGCTGAATACCAAACCGTTTTGGGATTAGATCGCGAATAGAAATTTTAACGACAGGAAGGTTATGAAACAGAAGAAAATATACACATCCCTTATTCCAATGGCGGCCTTGCTTTTTTTAGTGGTCGGATGCAGTCAGGAGCAAACGTCAGAAGCCTATGGGCAGTTTGAAGCGGAGGAAGTTACCGTGTCGGTCGAAACCACAGGAATACTTAAAAGTTTCACTGTGCAGGAGGGTATGAAACTCGAAGAAGGTCAAAAAGCAGGACAGGTAGATTCAACTCAGCTGGCTCTTCGAAAAGATGAGCTGTTAGCTTCAGTGGCTTCCATCCGGACAAATATTGCAAAACTGGAGGCACAAGCCGATGTGTATCGGGAGCAGCTGAATACAGCTCAGAAAGATCTGCAACGCTTCACCAACCTGAAACAAAACGATGCCGCTACACAGCAGCAGATCGATCAGGCACAGGGACAGGTAAATGTGCTGAAAAAACAGATTAATTCAGTGGAAGTACAAAAGCAATCGGTTTACGCAGAGCTGCAAACAATGAAAGCCCGGATAGCTCAGGTAGAAGATCAGATAAATAAGACGCGGATTATAAACCCGGTATCAGGCACGGTGCTTTCAAGCTTTGCGGAGCGGGGGGAGTTAGTTACAACCGGTAAGCCTCTTTATGAAATAGCCAATTTGGAGGAAATGATCTTAAGGGTGTATGTATCGGGTGCGCAATTACCGAATGTGATTCTGGGTAAGCAGGCAGAGGTATTCATTGACAAAAATGCGGAGGAGAATGAATCGCTTACGGGTGTGGTAAGGTGGATTGCCTCCGAAGCGGAGTTCACGCCAAGAATGATTCAAACCAAAGAAGAACGCGTGACGCAGGTGTATGCGGTGGAGGTTACCGTTCCAAACCCGGATGGCAAGTTGAAAATTGGTATGCCGGGAGAAGTCAACTTTCAATGAAGAAAGGTCAGGATTGAATAGTGTGGTTAACATATCATCGGTTTCGAAGTGGTTTGGGAAAGTCCGGGCTTTGAAGGAGGTTTCTTTTGAGGTGAAACAAGGAGAGTTATTTGGAGTGATAGGTCCGGATGGTGCCGGCAAAACTACGCTGTTCCGGATTATAAACACTTTGCTCGTTCCCGATGAAGGATCTGCCATGGTACTGGATAGAAATGCAGTGAAGGATTACAAGCAAATCAGGCCACAGTTAGGGTATATGCCCGGCCGGTTTTCTCTGTATCAGGATTTAACGGTGGAGGAGAATCTGAAATTCTTCGCCTCTGTTTTTGGAACTACTATTGATGAGAATTATGAACTGGTAAAGCCTATTTACAGTCAGCTCGAAAAATTTAAAACCCGGTTGGCAGGAGATTTGTCCGGCGGGATGAAGCAAAAACTGGCATTGAGTTGTGCGCTCATTCATAAGCCGGAGTTATTGCTTTTGGATGAGCCGACTACCGGAGTGGATGCCGTTTCCCGAAAAGAATTCTGGGAAATGCTGCAGATGCTGAAAAAAGAGGGAATCACCATTATCGTATCCACACCCTATATGGACGAGGCGGACTTGTGCGAAAGAGTGGCGCTGATTCAGGAGGGGGAGATTCTGCAAATTGATACTCCACAAGCTATCGTAGATTCATTTGAACGCACGTTGCTGGGAATCAAAGCAGCCAACACCTATGCGTTACTCAATGCTCTTAAATCATATTCTCAGGCACATTCGGTACAGCCCTTTGGTGAGTACGTCCATTATACCGAAAAAACCGGTTCACCCAATTTGGTGGCACTAAAAACCTATTTGTTTGACCGGGGATTAGAACAGGTTGAGATCAAGCCCATCAAGCCAAATATTGAGGACAGCTTTATGGAGCTGATGCAAGCCAAAGGTGAGGAAGCCCATGCCTGATCCGGCCATCCAAACCAAAAACCTGACCCGGAAATTCGGTGATTTCACAGCGGTTGATAACATCACTTTTGAAGTGGAACAGGGAGAGATATTCGGGTTTTTGGGAGCCAACGGAGCAGGAAAAACGACAGCCATGCTTATGCTTACCGGACTGCTTATTCCAACTTCGGGCAATGCATGGGTGTCGGGCAAGGATGTTTACCGACAGGCAGAAGCCATCAAGAAAAACATCGGGTACATGAGCCAAAAGTTTTCGCTGTATGATGATCTAACTTCCGAAGAAAACATCCGGTTTTACGGGGGCATTTACGGGATCCCTGATAAAGAACTAAACAGCAAAATTGATGCGGTAATCAACTCACTTGGACTGAAAGATGTACGGAATAAGCTGGTCCGCTCCTTGCCCTTAGGCTGGAAGCAGAAACTGGCTTTTTCCATAGCCATACTCCACAATCCCAGTATTGTGTTTCTGGATGAGCCTACCGGCGGAGTGGATCCGGTAACGAGGCGACAGTTCTGGGAAAAGATATACGAGGTTTCGGATCAGGGAATTACGGTTTTTGTGACAACCCATTATATGGACGAGGCGGAGTATTGCGATCGTATCTCTATTATGGTGGACGGGCGGATGGATGCCATCGGTTCACCCCGCGAACTAAAAGCTAATTTCGAATCAGGTTCTATTGAGGATGTGTTTATAAAGCTGGCTCGCGGTGCCAAGAGGGGGGAAGGATGAATGCATTTTCCGGCTTTGTGATTAAGGAGTTTAAGCAAATATACCGTGATAAGCGTACGCTAACTGTGCTGTTCGGGATGCCTGTCATCATGCTGATCCTGTTTGGTTTTGCAATCCGAAATGAAGTAACCAACGCTGAGATCGGGATTCTGGATCTATCGAAAGATGAAGTGACCCGAACCCTCACCCAAAAACTGGAAGCCTCGGCATCGTTTGAAGTTCGGGCCTATCTGCAAAGCTATGAGGAAGTGGAAGGGCTGTTCAGAGAGGGTAATATTAAAGAAGTAGTAGTTTTGAACCGAACTTCAAAGAGAAGTTAGTCGGGGAACAAAAAGCTCAGGTGCAGGTGATTACCGATGCCACCGACCCAAATCTTGCAAACCTGGTGCAATCTTACACGGCCAATATCATTCGGGATTATGTGGGGGAGTTAAATGATAACGGAGATATACGAAAAGCCGGACTAAACCCCCAGGTCCGGATGATGTACAATCCCGAACTGAGAAGTGTAAATCTGTTCGTGCCCGGGTTGATAGCCGTAATACTGATGCTTATTTCCGCCCTCATGACCTCCATCTCCATCACCCGAGAAAAGGAGATGGGGAATATGGAAATATTGCTGGTCTCTCCGCTTAAGCCCCGACACATAATTATTGGTAAAGTATTACCCTACCTGGTGCTTTCGGTGGTGAATGTAATCACCATTTTGGTGCTGGCCCGGTTTGTTTTTCAGGTTCCGTTTCAGGGTTCGTATTTCCTGTTCTTTATGGAGTCGATCTTATTCATTTTAACAGCTCTGGCGCTGGGGGTATTCATTTCATCGGCCGCCAATAATCAGCAAACGGCGATGATGGTTTCTCTGGCAGGCTTACTGCTTCCAACGGTGTTACTGTCGGGCTTCATTTTTCCCGTTTCAAGTATGCCCCTTCCGCTTCAGTGGATTTCACATATCATCCCCGCCAAATGGTTTCTGATTATCGTAAGAGACATCATGCTGAAAGGATCCGAGTTTTTATTTATCTGGAAAGAGACGCTTATCCTTGGGGGAATCACCGTATTCTTTATGGCTCTGAGTATGAAAAAGTTCAAGGTGAGGCTGCAATGAGTATCATCCGGGTTTTACTTCGCAAAGAGTTCCTGCAGATTTTCCGAAACAAGGCGATGTTGCCTATCCTTTTTGTGATGCCGGTGGTTCAGTTGCTGGTTCTTTCCTTTGCTGCAACCTATGAACTGAAAGAGGTTGACTTTGCCCTGATTGACAGGGATCAATCTGAACTTTCCAGAGAGTTAACGGCGAAATTTCAGGCTTCGGGCTACTTCACCCTTAAGCTGGAAACCTTTGACCGGGAAGAAGCGCTTGATGCTATGAATGCCGGACTGGTTAAGATGATCATTCACATTCCTTCTGATTTCGGAAAGGATGCCTCAACCGGAAAGCAGGCAGATCTGCAGCTGATTATTGATGCTGTGGACGGCAGCACGGCCGGACTCATTCAATCATACAGTGCTTCTATCCTGAATGATCTGAATACCGAAGTTTTGACTAAGCTAAACATTGAACAGGCAGGCCAGCAGATTACACAAGCCAAATCAATTAACATCAACCCTCAAAACTGGTACAACCCGGACCTGGATTACATCACCTATATGGTGCCGGGAATTTTAGTGGTTCTTGTTTCCATGATCGGTGTTTTTTTATCGGGGATGAATATAGTCCGGGAGCAGGAGATCGGAACCATTGAACAGCTGAATGTAACGCCCATCCGCAAATACCAGTTTATGATTGGGAAGCTGCTTCCTTTCTGGGTAATTGGAATGGTAGACTTACTCATTGGCCTGGCCCTGGCCCGCTATGGATTTCAGATTCCTTTTTTGGGTAGTCTTACCACGGTCTTAGTAGTTGCCGGCATTTTTTTGATTGTTATCCAATCGTTGGGACTTCTTATTTCTACCATGACTCACACCCAGCAGCAAGCCATGTTCATTGCCTGGTTTGTGATGGTCATTTTTATTTTGATGGGTGGATTATTTACCCCGATTGAAAGCATGCCCGAATGGGCTCAAAACCTGACGTTAGCAAACCCGGTAGCTTATTTCATTAAGATTATGCGAATGGTGTTACTGAAAGGAGCAGGGTGGAAAGAAATACAGTTTATGGTTTACACGCTAATAGGGATGGGAAGTGTACTGTTACTGATTTCCATCAATCGCTACAAGAAAACGACGGGCTGATGCCCGGATATTGAATAATGAACATTCAATGTTCAAAATCACGTGCTCAATCAAACTTGGGATGGACGATCAGGTTTTTGTAGGCATGAACCATGGTTTCCTGGGATAAACCGGCGAAGTACATCATAAAGATAACCAGGTTGGCGAAGTTCACCCGAAAGTACCCATTGTGATCGTATTTACGGGCGGAGACGGTGGCGTTCTTGGGGATAATCCGAAACCCGGCACGAGACTGAATTTTCTGGATCAAATCGTAATCCTCCATAATCATAAAATCTTCCCGAAAGCCTCCTAAACCGACAAATAAATCTTTTTTGATAAACAGGGTTTGATCCCCGCCCCGGCACATCAAACGGTTAAAACGGGTGCAGTAGGCATTGATTTTTAAAAGGGGATGGTTCGTATCAAACCGGTAGCGGTAACAACCGGATTCATAGCCATTGGATAAAGCTTCTTCAATATCATCCCGAAAAGAGGAAGGCGGAACAGTATCGGCATGAACAAAGTAGAGGACTTTACCGGAGGATTGTTCGGCCCCAAAATTCATTTGTGCAGCCCGGCCTTTCCTCGGCGATTTCAGGCAGGTAAACCCATTTTCCTCAACGATATTTATCGTTTTGTCGGAGCTGCCTCCATCCACAACAAACAATTCATCGGAAGGGTCTATAGCATTGTTCAAGTGAACCAATAAATCCAAAATGGAGTTTTCTTCGTTATATGTAGGGACAATGATGCTCAGCATTTCACAGTAAGATTAATCGGCTTTAGATAGTCAATACGATGTGTTGGGTTCTGCAGATGTTTTTAATATTCAAAAAGAATAACAAAATGAAGAATATAATTATTAGTGTTTTATTAGTGGCCGGAATTTTGGCCTCTGTTAATGTTCAGGCTCAGGATGAAATGTTGGCAGATTCCGTGAACCTTGATGTGATGACTTACGCTGAACTTTCCGAGCAGTTGATTGAGAATCTCAGACAAGGCAAATCAACAAAAGCCATTCAGGATAAACTGGCGAATGTTTCCGAGAAAGAATTAAAGGAAAGCCTGGATTCGGAAGGGGAACGGAAGGCATTTTGGCTGAATGTGTATAACGCCTATGTGCAAATCATTTTGACGGAAGATCCGGAGTTGTTTAAGGATCGGGATTCGGTATTTGGGTACAACTTCTTTTCATCACCCCAGATTACCATAGCAGGTAAAGACGTTAGCTTTGATGATATCGAGCACGGCATCATCCGAAGATCCAAAGTTAAAATTTCGGGTGGCTATGCCAGCAATCCCTTTCCGGGTGGATATGAAAAGAAATTCCGGTGGGATGAAGTTGACGCCCGCATTCACTTTGCGCTTAATTGTGGGGCTGCGGCCTGTCCTTATATCGCTGCCTTCGATCCGGATCGGGTGAACGAGCAGCTGGATATCACCACAAAACAATACCTGGAAAAAACAACGGACTATTATCCGGAAGAAAACAGGGTAGTCGTAAATAAACTGATGAGCTGGTTCCGTGCTGACTTTGGAGGAAAAAGCGGAGCTGTACAAATGCTTAAAGATTATGAAATCATCCCTCAGGATGCCGATCCCTCCGTTGAATTTAAAGAATACGACTGGACGCTGGAGCTGGGTAACTATAAAGATATCTGATTAAAAGGCTTCGCCGATGGTGAGCACAAAACCGCTTACCCCCGGGCCGAAGCCGGCATCGAGCCGAATGTTAACCTTGCGGTTTTTATCAATCATGTAGCGTAATCCGGGACCAAGGGTCCATTTCAGGTTTGTTAAAGGGAAATCAGAGAGGTTCGGGGCTACATTACCTACCGAAGCAAAGGCAACAACGCCAAACCTTTTGTATATAGGCACCCGATACTCTGCCTGAGTAGTCAGGTACACCTTATCGCGATAACGCCCCTCCAAATAACCACGCATTTGTTTTGGTCCGCCCAGCAGCGCCAGCTTCTGAAACGGCACGTTGCCACCGGTAAATTTGCTCACAAAATTAAACCCGAGGGTTTGATCGTAAGCGTTGGTATGGAAAGTTCGGACATCCAATGAAAGCTGGAAGAAGTCATAATCGCTCCCGGTCCAGGACTGATCTATGAGTCCCTGAAGTTCCAGGTAGCTGCCGCTTGTAGAATAGAAAATGTTATCGCGGTTATCGTAAACGGAGGAAATACCTATGCCGGAATGAGTGCCACCTGATGTTCCTGTTGGGTTATTGGTATCCAGTAAGCCTCCGGATTGAATGGTAGTTATATCGTAACGGTCGTACCAATAGCTTATCCCGGTGTAAATACTTTTGCTGACCTTACGAAGCGCATTTATCTGAACGCGTGGAAAGTTAACCCGATAAGTTTCTTCGTTACTTTCAGGAGTGTTTCTGCCTATTCCATAATATTTGTAGGTATATCGATAGTATCCGATTTCTCCATCCAGCCGCCAGTTATTTTGTTTAAGGTAAAGCTCGTACGGGAAGTAAAGAAGGAGCTGCTTTTCCAGGGTATAGGCTGCCCCGAAGTTGATTTGAGATGGTTTTCCATCGTTTAGATTACTTTGAAAGTCGAACGTAAAAATGCCCAGCCCGCCAAAAGCAAAGCTGGTTTCTTCGGTATAGAATACAACCGGAAATCCCCGCAAAGAAGTATTCTCAACCTGGGCGGTTAAGGGTTTTGATATCAAAGAGAATGCAAAACCAATAAGTATAAAAACTGTACGATTTCGCATTCATTATCTCATTTACCGGTTATTAAAGAGGGATGTTTACGGTGATTTCCGTTCCCTGATTCTTTTTGGATTCAATCAAAAGGGAACCATTTATAGATTCAATCAGGTGCTTTGCCAGTTTGAATCCAAAACCAAAGCCCCGCTCGCTCCCCGTTCCCTGTGTTGAACGTCCGCGGTTGCTCATAATCTCACCTATTTGCGCATCGGTCATTCCCACACCACTGTCTCTGATTACAGCAATAAGCTCTAAATCCGGCTTTTTAATATCCAGGTTCACCACTACAGTTCCATTTTTCGGAGTGAATTTGATAGCGTTGGAAATCAGATTTCCGAATATCTGGAGTAATTTATGCTTTGGGAAAGTGAGTCCCTGATGGCCATTGTTAATCACTACTTTATAGTCAATGGACTTATTCAGCGCCTGTGGGGCATACAAGTCTTCCAGCTTCTTCTGTAAAATTTCGAGGGTAAGCTGGTTTTTGAGGAGTTTTGTTTGATCTGATTGATCTTCATAGGTACTTAAAATCTCATCCGCCAAATCCAGCACCGATCGTCCTCCTTTATTGATCAGCTCCAAGAGCTGCATAAATTCTTCCATTTTGCTTTCTTCAGCCTGATCGCGCAGGATTTCAGCTATCCCGATAATACCACCAATCGGCCCGCGAATATCATGGCTCACTTTACGCTGTATTTCCTTAAGCTCATCCACATTGTGGCGCATCAATTTAAGCTTTTGCTCATACTCGATGCGCGTAATCACCTCATTGGCAATAATTTTCAGAAACGATTCTTTCTCAGGAGAAAGATCACGCTCATTGGTGTCCATTACACACATAGCCCCGATTCGGTAACCATCAGGAGTTTTGAGTGGAACACCGTAATAGTACCTTATATGTGGGGCGTTTTTCACATAGTCTTTATCCCTGAAGCGCTCATCTTCGGTCATGTCCTCCACCTCGAGAGAATCATCATCAAGTACTACGTACTGACAAACGGTATCTTCACGAGGAGTTTGAAGTACATCAAGTCCCACTTTCGAAACCGTCCACTGGGTGGTTGTATCCAACAGGTTGATGAGTGAAATGGGAGTCCCTGCCACGTGAGCTGCGAGCCGGGTTAAATCATCCAATTTCCCGTGAATTTCCGAATAGTCAATGTCATATTCGGATAGCTTGAGCGCCCGCTCAAATTCATTTTCCGGGATCAGAGCTGAAGTGTCAGACATAAAGTGTTAAAAGCCTATTTTTTTGAAAGATTCCAAATATCTACACGATCTAATGCAATATACGGAACCGCTATGTGATTCAGATTGGTGTTAATTCCAATATCGGCCGGTCGCCCGGTGGTTTTGATCAGGATCCTGCTTTTGGTTCCATCAAAATAACGGATGCTGGAATCCTGCTGGCTGGCGGCTAATAAATTTGACTGTAAAAATTCGATTCCATCAAAATAACCACCTTCCAGGGTTGCATATTCGTCCAAATCACCCGAAGCGTTGAAAGTACGGAAGATTTGATCGCCGCCCCACGGCGCCAAAACAAATTGCCCATTATCAGGATTCAGTGTGATGCCATTAGGAGCCTCCGGCAACGAATCCAGGTAAATAGAAGGGGTGTTATCTTCAACTATAAAAACACGATTGGTGCCGGTGTCTGTAACAAAAAGCGTTCCTTCGGAATTAGCAGTCACGTCATTCAAAAAACCGATTTCAAATTCCGTGAAATCGATAAAACCCGTTTGTTCACCTGTTGATTTATCGAAACCGTGAACCCCCAGTACATCGGCAGCCCAAAGAGTGTTTTCTACGATGAACATACCTCGCGGGGCATGGAGCGGGGCTTCAGCTGTGCCGGTCATGAATTTGAGATTCAGGATATTTCCCTTTGCATCTGCTTTGGTGATAAATCCGGTGGAGTCCTGCGTGTTCCCACCGCCGGTAAAATTTGAAATGAAATAGACATTCTGCTCAGGTTCGTATCGAACGGCCTCAGGGCCATCCAGTCCGGCAATGGTAAAAAAGATATCTGTAGAATCCTGAACGGTTTTCCAGGCAATTTGATCCGTTTTTGTTTCCTTAGTTGTACAGGAAACAAGAAGGACGGTAAGCAACATTATTAAATTAAGGCGCATCATAGAATCTATTAGGTTAAAGTTCACCCGAATGGTAGCGTGCATATAAGTGGAATGCCAAACCAAGGAAATGAAGATACTCTTTTATGAATTGAATACGGATATATCTCTTATCTCAAAATAATCTTCCTGATCAACATCGGTATTAATTACGATACCTCCTATTAATAAGAGCGGGCTGTTTCCGAGGTTTTCGATACAGGCTGAAATAATATCGTTGAGTTCTCTCTTTATTTGATTGTAAGCAATTCCGGTAACTTTTTTGATTTGATCATCCGACTTCTTGATGTCTTCAAAATTCTCAATCAGCAGCTTATTTACCTGCCCCTGTTGGTAGTCGTCATGAGAAATCATCAATATATTTCCATCTATAACGTTTTGAAGGCCGGCAATCAGGGATCCACAGCAAGCAGTGTGTTCAGCCTGACCTTCCCGCAGTATTTCACCGGGGTTGCCATTTTTCGAGATCCCGATGTGGGGTCCGAAGATAATAACAGCACCACCATCATCTGGTATGTGGCTGGCAAAAGCACGAAATCCGGTTTTACCGGTAAAAGGAATTCCCGAAATACCACCAAACCGAAAGGGGCCGTGAGCGGCAAAATGACGACTCATCCTATCCAGTGAATTGTTGACTTCATCACTGCAAACTGAGGTTCCCCAAATACACTGTTCGGGACGCATACCATATTTTTCTATCTCTTTGAGAATGGTTTTTTCAACTAAAGAAAAGGGTTCTGCCCCGGAATAGTGCCTGGTGATGTGCTGCATGCTTATGGAGTTCAATTCATGAATTGGGGCTTTAATCTAACTATAACACGGCACATTGTATAGAGGGATTCATTCGGATGCATTAATTTTGCCAAACTTAAAATGGGACAGAAAATTAATTGGGTGAAATCTCATAACAGAAGGTTTTTATGTGTATCTTGGGGGCTTACTGAATTTGTGAGTTCGCGATAAGACTGGAACAACCCGGTTTTCGAAAAGAAAACCTTTCAGGTTTATAGAACCTTGCTGGCCTTTATGAATCAAGCAGTCGTGCTTGCCTCTTGTCATTAGCTCACCTTACCATATAATGATTCCGGGCAAGATCAACGCGCAGCACAAATTTCTTTGTACGGGATAAAACTGAATATAATTTATGTCATCGTTCAAAGAACTGGGCTTATCGCCCGAAATATGCCAGGCTGTAGAAGATCTTGGTTTTGAAACCCCAACTGAAGTGCAGTCCAGGGCTATCCCTACGATTCTGGCTTCCCAGCGCGACCTGATTGCGCTTGCCCAAACCGGAACGGGTAAAACCGGTGCTTTTGGTATGCCTGTGCTTCAACAGGTTGATGCCAACTCAAACAATGTGCAGGTATTGGTGCTGTCACCCACCCGCGAATTGGCCATTCAAATTGCCAAAGACTTGAAGTCTTTTGCCAAACATCAAAAAGGAATTAAAACGGTAGCCGTGTATGGCGGAGCAAACATTTCCACCCAAATCCGTGCACTGAATAACGGATGCCAGGTAGTGATCGGGACTCCGGGCAGAATGCTGGACCTGATTCGCCGACGTAAACTGGACGTAACCAACGTTCGTTCTCTGGTACTTGATGAGGCTGATGAGATGCTGAACATGGGTTTTCAGGATGATCTGGATGCCATTTTAGCCGATACTCCAAAAGGGAAACAAACACTGCTTTTTTCTGCTACCATGCCGAAGCAAATTTCCAAAATGGCGCGGAAATACATGAACAATCCGGAAGAGATTGAAGTAAACGCCCGAAACTCCGGCGCCCTTAATGTGGAACACCATTACTACATGGTTCACTCCAAAGACCGCTACGATGCTCTTAAACGAATTGTGGATGTAAACCCGGATATTTACGGGATTATATTTTGCCGTACACGAAGAGAAACTTCCGATATAGCAGCGAGTCTTGCCAAAGACGGCTATGATGTGGATTGGTTAAACGGAGATCTATCTCAGGCACAACGTGATGATGTGATGAACCGGTTTCGTACCAAAGAACTACAATTGCTGGTAGCTACCGATGTGGCCGCTCGTGGTCTTGATGTAGATAATTTGACTCATGTCATCAACTACAACCTTCCGGACGATCTGGAAGTATATATTCACCGAAGTGGCCGTACAGGCCGTGCAGGAAACAGTGGTATTGCCGTTTCCATTATTCATACCCGGGAAATGGGCAGAATTCGGGCACTGCAGAAAATGTCGGGTAAAGACTTCATCAAGCAGGATGTTCCAAAAGGGGAAGAAGTATGCGGTGTGCGCATGATGGATATGGTTGACAAGCTGAAGGCTACCGAAGTAAACGAAAAGCAGATCGAGAAATACTTACCCCAGGTATATGAGAAATTATCTGATCTTGGCTGGCAGGAGCTGATTCAGCATTTTGTTTCTATGGAGTTCAACCAGATTCTGGAATATTACCAGGAAGCAGGTGATATCAATGCCTCAGCCGGAAGATCTAAAAACAATAATAATCGTAAGAACTCTTCCCGCAAAAAGAATGGCAGAAGTAATTCCGGTGGAAGCGGAAGACATGCTGAAGAGGGCTTTACCCGCTATTTCCTGAATGTTGGTAACCGTGACGGATTAAATCCGGCCCGCTTGATGGGAGTTGTAAACGAACAACTGAATGGTAAGAAGCCGAATTTCGGTAAGATCGATATTCAGAATAACTTTTCTTTCTTTGAAGTGGAAGAAGGTTTTGATGCAAAACTATTTGACGCTGTGAACGGAACTCAGTTTGAAGGCCGTGATCTTTCCGTTGAATTGGCTAAGCCCGATACTAACGGATCTGCATCCGGTTCCGGCAATGGAAAAGGTGGTTCTAAGTCCAGGAAAGGAAACCGAAAATCAAAAGGTGAGGAGCCTTTTTCGAAATCAAAGGGTGGAAAAATCAAGAAAAAGCGTAGCCCGGAAGTTTACGCTTAAAGATAAAAGAAGCAGATAAAATTAAAGCACAAATCCGGAAACGGGTTTGTGCTTTATTTATAATTGATTTGAGATCGGAGGTTTGGAATCTTCGCAGGGCATTTAGAATCAGAGTAGCGAATAGTAAAAGCAGAGATTCTTACCCAATTTTCTCAAGTATGTTCTCCAATAACTTCCGGTAGCTGTTTACATTTTTTTGGACAACAGCGTCCGCTTTTCTTAATAATTCTTCTTCTTCGGCAAGGGTTAAGCTTTTACCTGAATAAATAATAACGGGAATATCTTTAAGCTGTTCATCTGTTTTAAGTTTATCCAAAACTTCTTTTCCATCGGCGTCCGGCAGATACATATCAAGAATAATACAGTCCACTATTTCAGATTGAAGTATTTTGTAAGCTTCTTCGGCCGATTCTGCCGTAATACACTTGTTAATACTGAAGCCTAAAAATTCTTTTAAGGCCATATTGTGAATGCTGCTGTCGTCCACTAATAAAACGGTGCTCTGGGATTTTTCAGTTTCCTTTTCCGGGATTTCCACCGGCTTGCTCTCGATATCAGGTTTGATCTCTATTCTAAGCTTGCCTTTTTCAGCTTGCTGTGCAAGCTCATCGCTACTGTCGGATGGAAGGAACAGGGTGAAGCAGCTGCCTTTACCGGGCTCGCTCTCAAGTGTGATTTTACCGCCTAAAAGGTGAGCTATTTCTTTAGAGATGGCCAGCCCGAGTCCGGTTCCTCCAAATCTTTTTTCAGTGGAAGAGCCCTCTGCTTGCATGTAACTCTCAAAAATGTGCTTTTGTTTTTCTGCAGGGATGCCTATGCCGGAATCTTTTACTCTAAAGGCGATCATATTTACTGTTCTGTTCTTCTGGCTGCCATTAGATTTAAAAACCTCAAGACGGATTTGTCCTTTTTCCGTGAATTTAATGGCATTGGATATCAGATTATTTAAAACCTGATCCAACCTGAGCCGGTCGGTTTTAAGGTGCTGGTTTTGGATGCCATTAACGGTACACTCAAAGGCAAGGTTTTTCTCACGGGCAATGGGTTTGAATAAACGCTCAGCCCGGTCACAAATATCAGATATTTCCACTTCTTCAAGCCGGACGTCAATTTTCCCGGCTTCAATTTTGGACAGGTCAAGAACCTCATTCAGGAGTTCAAGCACGCTGTTGTTGGAGTGATAAATAGTATGTAAGTATTCAAGCTGATCATCTTTCAGATTCTCATAGCGGTTTTCTTTCAGGATATTGGTAAGCAGCAGGGTAGAGTTAAGGATGGTTCGCATTTCATGGCTTACATTGGCATAGAATTGCGATTTGTACTTATTATTTAACTCCAGCTCCCGGGTTTTTTGTTTTTGCTTTTCTATGATTTTAGCATCTTCGACTTGTCGGGAGATGTCAAAACTGATTCCCATTAAAAGTTGGCGGGTGTCTTCCTGTGTTACTTCAACATGAATTTCGACTGGATAGGTGGATCCGTCTTTTCTCTTGCGGTCGAACTGAAAGGTGGTGGAACTTTCTTCTCCACGATATAGTGGAGCTATTTCTTCAAAAACACTTCTTAAATCATGCTGAGCAATTACATCTTTTGCAGAAAGACCATAAAGCTCCTCTTCAGTATACCCTAAATTATCCAGAAGCGTATCGTTGGCATAAATAACCTTAAGGCTCATGGGATCCATTAAGAAAATTTCGTTGGTGCTTTTGGTCAGGATCCGATCAAAAATCTGATTCTTCGTAGCCGTTTGCGTGTATTTTCTCTGTTTGCGCAGGTTCCTGATTTCCTTAGCCACCACGGGGAGCAATCGGTCCGGGTTGTCTTTAGCTACATAGTCTTGCACGCCTGCAGCCATGGCATCGTACAGAACATCATTCTTAATTTCAGATCCTATCAACACAAGGGGGGTGATAAATTCTTGTTGATCCAGGATTTCAAGAATAGTGGACAGGTCGAGATCTTCTTTATCAAGATCAACAAAAATAAGATCCCACTTATGGGCTTTAAGTAATAATCCCAAACTATCAAGACCATTCTGGGAAAAAGGAATGGCAGAGAAATCCGATTGGTGCAATCTGTTCTTGATCTCTTGATTTGACTGCTCTGTATCCTCAATAAATAAAATTGAAATAAAGTCTTTCATACAACAAACTACTGCACAAATTTGATGGCACTCTAACAAAATTATTGGCACCTAAATAACAAAGAATCGAAAGAAAAAGGAACCGCATTAGACAATACTCATAATCGGAAACCTCCAACTTTACCTTTTCGCACAAAAAAAAGTGATAGGTCGGGATGAATTATCCACAATTTATCCACACTCAATTTTAGATTATTATAATGGCTTGTTATGTAGGGTTTTATGTAAATTCAGATACGTAAACTTATTTAATTTAATGCGGAACATTAATTTTTTTTAATAAAACTAATTGGTTAAAATTAAGAAGATTAAAAAATCTTAATAAAACGTTGGTTTTTTAATTCAGCTGTTTTGGGATGAAGTTAGCCATGGGGATGGGTAATAAAATCGTCCGGTACAAATAGCTCAGTTATAATGTGAATGTCCATACAAGTCTTAGTCGTATGAATTTAGCTGAAAGCTTTGATGATATAATTCGGAAGGAAAATAAAGTTAAGAACGAACTGCGATCTATTGTTGCAGATGTAATATTGGAAGAAGGTGAATCTGAGGATAGTCGCTTAAGTAAACTAAGGGGTGTTCACCAGCTACAAAGAAGCATAGTGAAGCAAAATATGCATAACGCTATGTCTCCTATAAGTGCTATTTCCGGCTATTTGGAGCTGATAAATATTTCATTGTCTAATAATCCGGACGTAAAGCAAATTCAGCATTATCGCAAACAGATTGAGGCGGGTATAAACCAGGTTAATGTTATCCTGGAACAGCTGATGGAAATTTATACCGACGAATCGGACAGTGTTGTTTCGGATCAAGAGCATTTACTGGAGGTAGACTTTAACTGGATTGTAAGTGAAGTATGCGAACAGATGCGGTGTGCCGGTCCGAATGTAGAATTCAAAAGGAGTGAGAACCCTCTTCATGTCCGAACTGATTTATTTATGCTAAAACTGATCATTTTTAACCTGATTAGTTTCGCTCTGAAATGTGCTGGCAAAGACTCGGCTACTGAAATGATGACCGAAAAGAAAGATGATAAAGCTGTTTTTTCTTTGTTGTTTGAGGCTTCTGATAAGAAGAAGAATGACCTGACTCAAATAATGTCCGGTAAACAAGTTGAAGGTGAATCAAATGGATTTATTCAAAACTCTTTTAACGAAGGGTTAGTACAAAGCCGGAATTTAGTTTCACAGATTCATGGGGAGCTCAACTTCAACGGTGAGGACGAAAACATGATCAGGTTGAGCCTGAGTATTCCACTTTCTTTTTCGGTAAACTGAAAACCGATCAGGGGGAGAGATCGGTTTATAATTTAAAATCCAGGTACTGACCTATTGGTTTGAACTGAGAAAGAATTTGATAAGTCTGCATTCTCTTCAGATTCTGAGGGCTTGTTTTTGATACCATAGCCAGCTGCATAGTCACTTCTGCCTGTTGCTTGCTCATCCACTCATCCGGCATTTCTTCAAAACTTGTATTAGATGTGAAATCCGGATCTGCCACGAAAGAGGTTCCGTGCGTGCGGGGCTTATTCTTTGCCTCCTCAATAATTTCATAATCAGAATATTCAGCGGATTGCTTGTCCGTGAAATTCTTACGTGTCAGGTATGCTTCCACAAGCCTGAACCCTTTTGGGGTCTTAACTTCTGAACGCACAAATGACTGAAATGTGCTGTTTATACCCATTAATGTACCTGATTGCCTAAAACTATACCCTTAAATCAAACTGCTCAATAGTAAAAAAGGAGGGGCATTTTTGCTTGTTAGAATCCATTAATCTAACGGCTGTTACAGGATTAGCAGTCATCCACTCCGAAAGCTTTAGCCTTAAAGCCTGCATCAATTCTATCAAATAATAATTCCTTGTTAATCTCTTAAGGAATTTTCCAAACATCCGATAACAGGGTGAGCGGGATTTGTGAATTCAGGCAAACACTGAAAGCTCCCGATTTAATAAGACTTTAATACTGAGGTTCAGGGCAGAACTGATTCTGCCTTACCCATACAAAGGAGTAAATAATGAGTAAGATAAAAGCACTTGTTGTTGATGATTCTAAAATTATGCGGAGCCAGGTAAAGCGTGCTCTCGATCAACTGTTAATTGCGGATTTTGAATACGTGGAAGCAATGGATGGAGAGGATGCTCTCGGAAAATTTAATGATGAGATCCAGATGCTGTTTGTGGATTGGAATATGCCCAAAATGACCGGCGTTGAACTTGCCCGAGCCATTCGGGACGAAGGCTATGCTGATATACCCATTATAATGGTAACCGCAGAAAAGTCGATGGGGAAAGTTGATAAGGCTCTGAACGAAGGCGGTGCTAATGAATACATCACCAAGCCTTTTACGGCCGATAAGATGTCGAAAGCCATCAGCCGCTACATCGATGAGAATGGCAATATAAAGAAAGAAGAAGCTGAAGAAGAGAAGAAGAGCTTTTTTAGCAGCATTCTTAATGCTTAAAGGGAGATACAATGATTGCAGAACAGCTAAGCAAAGTAGATAAAATCCCGGGCGAGATTGTAGAAATTGTACAGGAATCGGTAATAAACACTTTTACGTCCATCTGCGGGGCCGCTCCTCAATGTGTGGAGCAATTGGATCAAAGCGGTCCACTAAATGGCATCATTGGAAACATAGCCGTATTCAATGCCGATCATACTTTCTCCCTGATGATTGCCATACCCAAGACAACGGCCTTACAGATTTCGAATGTATTTCTGGGAATGGAACTTCCTTTTGAAAGCCACGATATGGGCGATTTAATTGCTGAGATATCAAACATCCTGGCCGGGGAAGTAGCAGCAAATATTGAAAGGGTTGGGTTTCGCGGGCAGTCTTCATTGCCAACAGCAACCCGGGGTAGCGATCTGACCTTATTTATGCCAAATAAACCACCATCGGCTAAAATGAAATTTTCCAGTGACTGTGGCGAATTTATGCTGAATATGGCACTGAGTGAATCCAGATAAAACCAGAAATCAATGAGTAATAAAGACCAACTTATCCAGGAACTCGAATCCATAATCAGGCTGCTGGCTGATGCATGGCCGGCCGACAGGGAGAATGTTGCCGTAGCCGGTGCCAAGTTCGAAGAGGTTACCAATAACGTTGAAAATAACTTCGGGCAATTTCAAAAACTGATCGACTTGTCGTGGCAGGGAATTAAACATCTTTACGAGAAAGATGATTACTTCATCATGGTGAAAACAGCCACCATGCAGGCCATCAATACGATTAGGGAGTATGTAATTGAGGAAGGCGATATCAAAGTGGAAGACTTTGAAAAGGCTTATGATGAGTTGGAGAAATCGCTGAAAGGTGGAGCCGAATCTGCTGACACGGTTATTGAACTGGAAGAGGAGAAGGTAGAAGAGATTAAAAAGAATGGGGAGAAAAAGCAGAATACAAAAGCGGGCAGTTCGGCAAAAGAATATACGCTAAATGATCTTGCCGGTTTCCTGATTACGCTTGATGAAGAATCGGTTAAAGGAGAAGACCTTCAGAAACTGGATGAATTGGTTTCCTATATCGTTAAGCATGCAGACGAGGCGATTGCTGTTCCACTTAAAGAAGCCATGGCCGAAGTTGAAGCCAGTGGAGGAGCAAAGGGATGGCTGAAAATTGTATCAGATAAAACGGAGCAGGCGATAGAAATCGAGGCCCAGAAGGAATGGGATAATCCTAAGATTGACGATGAGCCATTTAGTTCTGAAGAAGAAAATGAAGTCTCCTCCGGTAAAGTTACTGAAGAATCTGCGAAGGAATCCAAAGCTGAGAAGAAAGAGGTTGCTTCCTCAGAAATATTTCACATTCCTGAAGATATTGAAATGGCCCTGGTTGGAGAATTTATCACGGAGTGCTCCGAACTGATTGAAATGGCAGAAAGCGCTCTGCTGGACCTGGAGGAATCTCCGGACGATGAGGAACTTATTAATACCGTATTCCGGGCATTTCATACAATCAAGGGAACCTCTGCTTTTATGGGGCTCGAACCTATTTCAGAGTTTACCCATTTTGTAGAAACACTATTGAGCATGGTTCGGGAAGGGGATTTGCCTTTCGACCGTGCTTGTGCTGATATCAATTTTGACTCCATCGATATTCTGAACAAGATGCTTGCGGTGGTTGAAGTTGCTAAAGGTGGTGATCCGCTTCATAAACCAGCCCAGTATGATAGCATGATAAGTGTACTTAATGCTATTTCGGAGGAAGGAAAAGAGCCGGCAAAGGCTTTGGAAGAAATTCGTGGTGAACAAGCAGCAGTTCCCATAGCCAATCCCGTTGAAGATGCTATACCCGGTTCGGATGCTACAGCAACAGAAAACTCCGGGGCAGATAAGATCACCTCAAAATCGGAGTCTGAGTCATCGGTCAGGGTAAGTGTAAGCCGACTGGACCGTTTGATTGACATGGTAGGAGAGCTGGTAATTGCGCATTCGGTAGTTGCCCAGGACAAAGCCATTCCCAAAGATTCGGAGCTTCAGAAAAAAGTAAATCATGCCACAAAAATCCTCCGGGAGCTTCAGGACACCAGTTTAACGTTACGTATGGTTCCGTTGAAAGCGACTTTCCATAAAATGAACCGCCTCGTTAGGGATCTGTCCAGGAAAGCAGGAAAGCAGGTGAAGTTTTCGACTTTTGGAGAAGACACTGAGATTGACCGCAACATGGTAGACGTGATCAACGAGCCATTAATCCACATGCTGCGAAATTCATTGGACCACGGTATTGAAGAGCCGGAAGAACGACTCAAAAGCGGCAAGGATGCCAACGCCGAACTTTCACTTTCTGCATCACAGGAGGGAGGTAAAGTGGTTATTGAGATTAAAGATGACGGCCGGGGTATCAACAAAGATGTGATCCTCAACAAAGCCATTGAAAAAGGTCTGATTGATCCGGATAAGAAACTCTCAGAGAAAGAAATTTATAATCTGATTTTTCTGCCGGGCTTTTCATCGGCTGAGAAAGTTACCGACTTATCGGGTCGGGGAGTAGGTATGGACGTAGTTCGCCGTTCAATTGAGCAACTTCAGGGTAAAGTAGAGGTATCTTCTGAATTAGGTAAAGGAACTACCATTACTATTGAGCTGCCATTCACCCTGGCTATTACCGATGGTATGTTGGTGCGGGTGGGTACAGAGCGATTTATTGTGCCAACCATAAACATAGATATGACCTTCCGTGCGAAAGAATCTGACATGTTTACCATGATGGGCAGCTCGGAACAGGTGAACTTCAGGGGACAATCGGTGCCTGTGATAAGACTGCACGAGCAATTTGAGATAAACGGAGCAAAGGAGAGTTTACTGGAAGGAACCTTGTTAATTATAAAGAATAACAATCGCCGGTACGCTCTTCTTGTTGATGAAGTAATCGGGCAGCAGCAGCTGGTGGGTAAATCGATTCATATGCTCACAAAAATGTCGCATATCTCAGGGGGAGCCATTCTTGGAGACGGACGTGTTGGTCTGATTCTGGATACAGCCGCCCTGATGGATTCTGCCGCCTGAGCGAGGATGAGATCATGAAGTCAATCACACATAACCCCCTGTCATCACCGAGTTCGTCCATTAAATTAAAGTCAGGAGATTTTAAACGGGTCAAAGAGTTGCTGTATGAGTATTGTGGAATATTTTTGCAGGATGGTAAAGAAGCACTCGTCCAAAGCCGGCTGATGAAAAGAATGCGAAAGCTGGGGATCGGAAGTTTCTCGGAGTATCTGGACTTCATAGAAAAACCGGAATCGGGTGGGGAGTTCTTGTCTTTTGTGGATGTTTTGACCACAAACAAAACACATTTTTTCCGGGAAGCTCAGCACTTTGAATTTATCAAGAAGCATATTATCCCAACGATGGGAGGAAGGGATGCCAAATGGTGGTCGGCTGGTTGCTCCACCGGCGAGGAGGCTGTTACCACGGCAATGGTACTTCAGGAAGCCAGGAAAACAACTTCTTGGTCGTCAGTAAAGATACTAGCTACCGATATATCAAGAGAAGTATTGAAGGTGGCTCAGAATGGAGTGTATCCGTCTACAAGAATGATGGATGTACCCGGTTCCATCCGTCGGAAGTATTTTGACAGCATCGGAAATGGCGAGTTTAAGGTGAACAGGGAGATTGGGGAAATGATCACTTATGGTCGCTTAAATCTGACTCAGGACTGGCCGCTTAAAGGTAATTTTCATGTGATTATGTGCCGGAATGTAATGATCTACTTCAACAGGCAGACTCAGCAACAGGTTGTTCAGAAGTTCTACGACCAGCTCCATCCGGGGGGATTTCTTTTCCTGGGTCATTCCGAAAGTGTTTCATCAAATAACAAAGGATTCAAAAATTTGGCTCCTGCTGTGTATCAGAAAATATAACAGAGTGTTTAATGAGAAAAGTAGTAGGCGTTAGTGATTTAAAAGTATCTGCCAATGAACATGAAGAGATAATTACTCATGCACTTGGAAGCTGTCTCGGTATCACGGTTTATGACCCTGTAGCAAAAGTAGGAGGCATGGTGCATGTGATGCTTCCTTTGGCAAAGTCAGATCCGGTGAAAGCAAAAGCTAAGCCAGCGATGTATGTGGACACCGGTTTCGGGAAATTGCTAAACGAAGTATATGAACTGGGAGCCCAAAAGAAGAATCTTGAGATTATTGTTGCCGGCGGTGCAAGTATGAAGAAGAATAAAGATGATGATTACTTCAAGATTGGGAAACGGAATTTTACGGTATTAAGAAAGCTGCTTTGGAAAAACGGATTTATGATTTCATCGCAGGATGTAGGAGGGAGTACTTCCCGTACCATGGTTTTATCGATTGCGGATGGATTGGTTACGATCAATAAGCAACCGATAAACGATGTGAACCGATCGACCGGAATCTCGGTGGGTGCAGCTTTCAACCATCAAGTAGCGATATAAGAGAGGAAACTATGAAATTAAACGTATTGATTGTAGATGATTGCCAGGTTATGCGGATGGTTATCCGGCGTACGGTTGAATTATGCGATTTTGAGATTAATGAAATTATAGAAGCCGAAAATGGAAAAGAAGCACTGGATTTGATCCGTAAGAAAGAGTTCGGGTTAATTGTAGCCGATTTAAATATGCCGGTAATGAGCGGAGCTGAAATGCTGGCACACATCAAATTAGATCCTGCAACTTGCCGTATTCCAATCCTGACCGTTTCTGCCGAAAGCAACGATGTCAAAGTTGATATCGTCCGGGACCTTGGCACTGAATTTCTTCATAAGCCCTTTGCCCCGGAGGCACTCCGAAATAAAGTGCTAAAGTTGTTGAATAAAGATTCGATAACTAACAAGGAATCCGGATTTATGGTTAATGGTGAAATGTAAACCGCAACTGTTATGGGAATAGAAAAATGAAAATAGAATCTATAAAACATGTACTGATCATAGATGATGAACCGGCAATTCGGGTATTTCAAAAACTACTGCTGAGAAGAAGCAAGTTTGAAATAGGGCAAATATATGAAGCCGGAAATGGTATAGATGCCATTGATATCATGAGCCGGAACAGAATAGACCTGATTCTAACCGACATTAATATGCCGGTTATGAATGGAATAGAGTTCCTGAATATCATACACAATCATCAACAGTTCAGGGATATCCCGGCTGTTGCTATCACAACTGAACGAGGAGAACAGTTATTAAATATGTTGGCTTTCTGGGGTCATGGATATATAAACAAACCACTAAGCCTGCCGGTACTGGAACAACAAATATCAAAATTATACGGGATCAGCAATGAGTATCACTTACACGGATAAAATCCATGATATCGCGGTTAACACCTTTGAGATAACCTGTTATATGTTTCCATTAGAAGAATGGGAGCTCGAAGATACAGAAGATATGCAAAAGCCGGACGGCACAGCCCGCTCCATTGTTCTGTTCGATGGAGCCGCAGAAGGAGGAATGGTTATCGATGCTTCCGGTCATCTGCTGGAAGCTATCGCTGCCAACATGCTGGGGGTGGAAGAAGCTACAAAAGAAGAAAAAGAGGGTGCCCTTTGTGAAATCGCAAATATTATTTGTGGAAATACCGTACCTCTTTTTGCCCGCAATGAAAACATTTGCTACATCCGTCCGCCCCGAATAGCCGAGCCCAGTGAAAATGTGGAAGCCATTTTTAAAGGCATGCACCACGAGAAACTGCAGGTACTTTTGGACGAAGGCATAGCTGATATCTCCATATTTTATAACTCTGAGGAGACAGGATGATCAAAGTATTGATTATTGATGATTCAGCGGTAGTCAGGAAACTGCTCACCGAAGAACTGAACAAACAAAAGGATATAGAGGTAGTCGGAACTGCTATCGACCCGTATATAGCTCGTGAGAAAATTATACAGCTGAAGCCAGACGTACTTACTCTGGATTTGGAAATGCCACGTATGGATGGTCTATCCTTCCTGGCAAAACTGATGAAGCATTTCCCGATGCCGGTAGTTGTGGTCAGTTCTCTTACTCCAAAAAACAGTGCTAATGCTTTAAATGCGTTACGCCTTGGCGCCGTGGATGTAATCTGTAAACCGGGGTCGGCTTATTCCACACAAAATATATCACAGGACATTGTAAAAGCTGTTCGAACAGCATCAGTTGCTCGCTTCGATAAGCACATGGATACCGTCAGGTCTGCTCAGTCTAAACAAAAGAAAACAGAGTTTATAGAACCAACAGGTCTTCAGCATACCACCGACAAGTTAATTGCAATCGGGGCATCTACCGGAGGCACCCGGGCATTGGAAGCCGTGCTTACTGAACTTCCTGAGAATCTGCCGGGAATCGTGATTACGCAACATATGCCGCCGGTATTCACCAAAAGTTTTGCTGAGCGATTAAATTCCATCTGCCGGCTTAAGGTAAAAGAAGCAGAAGATGGGGATCTGGTTAAGTCAGGACAGGTTCTGATTGCTCCCGGTAATTTCCACATGCTGATAGAGAAAAGCGGAGCTAAATATTATACCCGCATCAAGTCCGGACCACCGGTACATCATCAACGTCCGAGTGTGGATGTAATGTTTCACTCGGTGGCAAAATCGGCTGGTGTGAATGCTATGGGTGTGATTTTAACAGGAATGGGAGCTGATGGAGCTCAGGGTCTTTTGAATATGAAAAAGGCGGGTGCTTACACCATTGCCCAGGATGAAGCCACTTCGGTAGTTTATGGAATGCCCAAAGAGGCCGTAAAGGTCGGAGCAGTTGAAGAGATTCAACCGTTACAGGTAATCCCGGAGGTTATTATTAATCAAATGGCCAGGAAAAAGGCTGAACCGGTTTCTTGACCGGGAAAGGAGGGCTGGCATGATTAAGGTTCTGGTAGTTGACGATTCAATATTTGACAGAAAGCTCATTTCTTTCTTACTGAATAAGCAGGAAGATATTGAAGTAGTAGGCACGGCTGAAGACCCTTATGAAGCTCGTCAGCTTTTAGCAGAGTATAAGCCTGACGTGATTACCTTAGACATGCTGATGCCCCGCATGGATGGACTTACTTTTCTGAAGAAACTGATGAAGCATCTTCCGATACCTGTTGTAGTAGTGAGTTCGGTTACTCCTGCGAATAGTAAGAGAGCTCTCCGGGCCTTAGCTGCAGGAGCTATCGAAGTAATTTCTAAACCCAAAGCAGAGTATGACGCCCGGGAAATGGAGCAAGACCTAGTGAGGGCTGTACGAACGGCTTCTGTGGCAAATGTCATTTCACACACAACTCCGGGAGTTTTACACATAGAAGGAGAACAAGCAAATCACTACGGCTTGAACGAAAGAGGAATACACGGGCCCTCTAAAGAGGAGTTGATCGCCATAGGATCTTCCACCGGAGGAACGCGTGCTCTTGAATTTTTACTACCCCAGTTGCCGGAAAATATCCCGGGTGTGGTTGTAGTTCAACACATGCCGCAGGGATTTACCAAGCAGTTTGCAACGCGTTTAAATACCCTGTGCAGGGTAGAAGTTGTAGAGGCTAAACATGGAGATAAGGTACTTCCCGGAAAAGTATTTATAGCGCCCGGTGACAAGCATATGATTATTGGTAAGTCGGAAGAGGGGTTTGAGGTTAAAGTCATAGATACAGGCAAGGTGAATCACCATCGCCCAAGTGTGGATGTATTATTCGATTCAGTGGCAAGAGTAGCCGGGAGTAAGGCAATGGGTGTGATACTGACCGGAATGGGTGCCGACGGGGCTAAAGGACTTCTACAAATGAAGGAAACAGGGTCTTATACCATAGCGCAGGATGAAAAAAGTTCGGTTGTGTATGGAATGCCTAAAGAGGCTGCAAAAATAGGAGCAGCAATGGACATCCTTCCCCTCAAAGGAATAGCGGGTGCGATTCTGAAGCATGTAGAAACAAAGAAATTAGAAGTTATAGCGTAACAAACTGGAGAAAAAATGGCAATTAATATACTTGTGGTAGATGACAGCGCTGTAATGCGAAGTATGATCATCAAAACAATTAAGAATACCGGAATTGAGGTTGGTGAAGTTCACCAGGCAAGCAACGGTGCCGAAGGATTGGAAGTGGTTGACAACAACTGGCTGGATTTACTTTTCATTGACGTGAATATGCCCGTTATGGATGGAATGGAAATGCTGGATAATATCCGCAGAAATCCCATCACTATGGATATGCCGGTACTTATTGTTTCAACGGAAAGTAACAACGAACGAATCAAAATTATTGATGAGCAGTACGCCGGTTTTGTTCACAAACCCTTTACACCGGAAGTGCTGAAAGAGAAGATATTGGATGTATTAGGGGTGATGCATTAATAGGCTGATGCTATCAGTTCCTGGTTTTTGTATTTGATTTTGTTATTAGCGAAGGGCTGAACCCCTTCGCTTGTACACCCGGAGGAGTTGGTTGTTTGGGGTAGCATGGTGGCCGGACACAGAATGCATTCCGGTACGTAAGTGAGTCGTTCACGGTATCGTGAAACCTGCACTGTTTTAAGAGTTACAGGTTACCATTGAAGCGGCGCACCAAAAACGCGAAAAGGTTTTATTATAAATGCGAAAACCTAGATGTTCAAAGCTGCACCGTGGTTAATATCCGGTTTGATACTGTTGAGGCCAGAAGCAACACCAACAAAA